>JAHEIJ010000043.1 GCA_024639445.1 Gammaproteobacteria bacterium | reverse complement strand
TGCACATAACGGTTGAGCTCACAGGCGGCTACATTGCGGCGAAGCCGCAGTGAGCCGTCCAAAGTGGAGCGCCTTGTTAGCGGAATATCCATTACCGTGGCCTTACAACTACTAAATGCGGCGAATCCTCAAAATAGTGATTTGCATCTGATAGATGCTCGTGATCATAGGCGCCACCCATGCTCTCCATATTTTCTGCGGTTTGTAATAAAAATTCAGCTATCATTATTATATCTTTTGAGCTTGCCTCAAGTACAACCTCTGATAATTCATTTGATGAGCTATTTTCCTTTTCAATAGCTTCAACTAAATACCCGTACATTTTCATATTTGTTCCTTTTACACCGCTAACGTTAGAATTAAACGGCGCCGCTTTTCGGCGTCCGAGCAGGGCGGCCTTTTTGCCCTGCGGTTTTAAATGACTTGTTATCTGGTGTTTTGTTGCGAGCTAAAAAAGTGAATATAAGACCAAGCATTAATAATAAACCATAAATATAGCGATTATACCTCCAGATTGGAATCATTGTGTTCTGGATTTTTGTGAGGGGTGATTTTTCCCATTCTTTTATTATTTTAATATTTTCTTCTTTGTTTGTGGTTTGCGGTAACTCTTTTGCTACAGGATGAGAACCAATAAATAAATTAACTAAAAAATATAGTAGAAATATGCACCAAATTATAATTGCGGTATTTTTCATTTTTTAGTATTCGATTTCTTTTTTTTACAGATAACAGTGATTTAGACAGACGTCTGTCTTTTCAGGTAATAGACAGAATTCTGTATATTACATTTGTAAATTTCTGAATTATTACCCATAATCCTAGCAGGCCTATGGATAGGCTGAAACCATTAATTTGCTAAAGGAATAGCATCATGAACGACGAATCCGTGTCCCGGTTCTGGGACAATTATATCTATAAAACAAAGACTTATAATGTAAAACCAAAGGTCGCGCGTTGGTATGTGCGCCATGCTGAGGGCTACATCAAGGCATACCCCAGCCTGCGCTTATCGCAGCATTCTGCTGAAAAAATCGAGAACTATCTCAAGGAAAAAGGCAGAAATCCTCACCTGCAAGACTGGCAATTCAGGCAAATTGTGGAGGCATTGAAAATACTGTTCACTGACATGGTAAAAGCACCGTGGGCGGAGGATTTTCCATGGGGGAACTGGGAGACAGCCGCTGAATCGTTGCCAAACAGTCATGCCACCCTGGCAAGGGACTATAAACCAATTGATGCATTACAAACCGACATTCAACATTTGCATCTGGATGATAAGGAATCTGTTTTATATAAGCGGGTGTTTAAGAAATATCCTGACCACATCAGGGCCTTCATCACGCAAATTCGAGTACGACAGTATTCCATTCGTACAGAACGGGCCTATTTGGGCTGGTTGTTACGTTATATCAGCTTTTATTCCATGGAGGATCCGGCCAATCTTTCTGAGGAACACATTGCCCGCTATCTTGAGCATCTTGTAGTAAATCGCAAAGTTGCCGGAAGCACCCAGGGGCAGGCACTGAATGGACTAATTTTCTTCTATAAACAGGTTTTGCAGCGAGAAATGAATGAACGCATTGAGTTTCCACACTCGAAGAAACCTCGGCGCCTGCCGGTCGTGTTAACACGCGATGAAATTAAACAGTTATTCGCGCACCTGAAAAACCCTACTCAACGATTAATGGCCAATTTACTGTATGGCTGCGGTATGCGTTTAATGGAATGTGTGCGATTACGCGTATTGGATGTTGACTTTGGCTATCAACAAATTGTGATTCGTGAAGCCAAAGGTAAAAAAGATCGCGTGGTGCCGATACCTCAGAAATTGATTGAGGATTTAGAACAACAAATCGAAACGGTTAAGGAACGACACGCAGAAGATCTGGAACAAGGCTTTGGGAAAGTTTATATCCCTGGAGCATTGGCACGTAAATATCCCAATACCGAGAAGGAATTTCGCTGGCAATATGTATTTCCTTCTTCAACCATCGCCACTGATCCGCGATCAGGTGTTTTGCGTCGTCATCATGTCCATGAAAATGGCTTGCAAAAACATATTAAAAAAGCGGCGGAACAGGCGGGGATTACCAAGAAGGTCAATTGTCATGCTTTACGACATTCGTTTGCGACGCATTTACTGGAGTCCGGCTATGACATCCGCACCGTACAGGAATTGTTGGGCCATGCGGATGTCTCAACGACCATGATATACACGCATGTCCTGAATAAACCCGGCATCAGTGTGATCAGCCCGTTCGACATGCTCGAACCATAAAATTGGACGGGGGAAGGCGTGATTATTTTTTGAGCATTTTATATTGATGGTCATTTGTTAATCCCTCCGTCCACTTTACCCCTTGCAGAACTGCATAGCCATAAAGACGTAAAAACGACCATGATTGTCGCTCCCGGCGTCCTCGACAATTGCTCCTGCATTGTTCTACCTTCGCCCGTCTGACCTCCAGGGATGGAGGGAATGCAAAAGGATTGCAGGAGCAATCCATGCCATGGGCTCGTGCCTCCCGCGACACTTGTTCATCCCTGGTCACTGGCATCAGATCCGTAAAGGGATCACGTAAATTATCTGGGCACCCATACCAAAATTGACATTGCCGTGTATAAAGTGGGTGTCTTATTAAACGGGTGTCTTATTTAACGTTATTTTACTTAGGTGTCTTATTTAACGTTCAAGCTGGCGAGAACGGGCTAGATTAGATTTTACGGGATTCACAGTCAATATGACGACGTGCATCGGCATTTTAAATTGGCTTACTTTTCCCTTTCTTGAGCAGGTTTCATCATATCCGGCATATGGAATTCATCATATTTACGCAACATTGCCACAATCGGACTATTGATCAGCTCACCTAATCGAGTAGGTGGATAACCAAGATCAGCCAACGGTAAGTAGGGCTCTTCACCTCGGTGACAGGCTTTACACGCTACCGGGGACTCACTCATTTTGCGATGTATAGCATTGTTACGCTCGGTTTTCTCATCAGCGCTCAGTTGATCACGCTCTGCAATATATTCTTCGACCATGGCCATATCTTTTTCATTATGCAGCAAAGAGGCCTTGCCGGATTCAGTAGTGACCGGCGAAATTTTTAGGCCATAATCACCATAAACCGGATTTTCCGTATTTGTTTGTAGCTGTTTATAACTGTCTTCGATCTCCAGTATTGCTCTTGGGTTACCTGAGAGTTTACCCGTGTTCTTGTCATACCAGCGGAACTGCCAAGGCGGTTCGCCGTCGCCGGGGACTGAATGACAGGCCTCACATGCCAGGTAGAAGGAATGCATATTCAGGAAAGCACGAATCTCTTTGGATTCAGTATGCGGCGCATTACCATGACAGCGCATGCAAATATTTGCCTTGTCCTGTTGTAGTGTAAATCCGATATGGTGAAAACGACCCTGAATATAAGGTTGATCGATCAAACGATAACCTAAATCGGTCTTTTTTCGTTCTTTTACTTTTTCTGCAGCCATCTGCTGAAAAATTTTCTCTTCTTTGCTGCCACTAAACACTGCTTTTTCTAGCGACAGGCCAGCTGCCTCTTTACCTTCAAAACCGAAGATTAATGGATACATAAAATAACCATACCAGACGGTAAAGGTCATGAGGCACACTACATAAACCTTGAATATGATCTTTTTTATACGTTTTACCATTCGTATTTTTCCCCACCAAAGTGCTGCGGCTTGATTTCATTCTCAAGACCGGCCTCAATCATCACTTTTACGTAGTCATTATAGTGCTCATGTATCATTTCTGCTTCAGACAAATAACCGGTGAGCCATACTCTGGCCGCCGGGAATTTCTCCGGTGCGTAGTGCACGTTGTACCAATGCACGAAGAAAATGAACAAGATTGCCAGTAATGCTTCATCTGTATGCATGATATAGGCGGCATTCATAACAATGCCGGGGGCAGCATGTGATACCTCATTGTGCCACCATAATATGACTCCCGCAGGCCCCAGTACCGGGATACCCCAGTAGGGAGCGAAGTAATCAAATTTTTCGCGCCATGACATGCGGTCATAACGTGGCGGGCGATTAGTGAAATAGAGCAAATACTTCCAACTATGGATAACATCCCTCAGATCTTTTTTGTTAGGCACCATTTCCTGCGTCAGGAATGCCTTACCAACATTCCGTAGGGTTAAGTTATTTTCTCTTCTCAGTTTCCCAATATCATTGCGGTAAAACAGAACCATCCAGTAAATGGTGTGATAAATGAACAATGCCAATAACACACTACCGGCAATACGGTGAATCATGGGGGCATATTGGTGGCCACCAACTAATTCATATATGGGCCTGGCCCAGGGTTCACTCGCATGCCGCAGTGGAAACCCGGTTATGGCCAATACAAGTACAGAGCTAAATAAGACCACATGCTGGATACGCTGGTGAATGGAAAAACGGTGGAAATACCGCACGCCGTCCTTGTAGACAATTGGATCATATTTAACACTCATGATTTGTCCTCCTTATCCTGCTGATCCTGTTCACCTAAATCAGCAAAGTGGTGGGGCGTATTGTCTTTGAAGAATGCGAACTTAGGAAACAGCCGTCGCATTAATTCAAAGAAGATGAGCGCCAGAAAGAAATACATAA
Organism: Gammaproteobacteria bacterium; assembly: GCA_024639445.1. Lineage (GTDB taxonomy): Bacteria > Pseudomonadota > Gammaproteobacteria > UBA6429 > Thiohalophilaceae > JAHEIJ01. The sequence continues at coordinate 7,525 of JAHEIJ010000043.1, read as the reverse complement.
CCAGCGCCATCAGTGCCTTGAAGAATACGAGCATATAGAACTGTAGAGGGTATTTCTCGCGATCATAAGTCACATGCGTCTGGAAACCCGCCAGATTGGGACTGGCATTGGTATGACAATCAGAGGCCATGCATGTACGGCCAACATTATCTTTATGAATCGATGAGGTAACTACATCCTTTGACTCGATCAGATGGTTGTTTTCGCCCTCTACCACATGGCAATCAATGCAATCGGCTGTCCGTTCAGACCCCATTTCCAGCATCTTGCCATGGAAGGTATGCTTATATGTAGTAATAACATCATCAAGCTCGTGACGTTTCATAAACTCGGGGTCCTGATGACACTTGGCACATACTTCAGTGATTTCCAGTGAAAATCGGGTCTTGTGTAATCGTGAAGTGACATGCTCATAAAAGTCTTTAGCAAAATTACCGCTCTCATGGCAGCTTTTACATCGACTGATGCTACGCATGGAGACACCGTGCTTTGCTTCGCCTTTGAATGCAGATAAGGGCCGGTAAAGCGGTTGGTCATGACAATCCTTGCAACCTGGATAATCTTCCTGGTGAGGTTTCGGATTGCCATCCGCATCGAGTTTACCGTGGGCACTTTTGGCAAGGGTTTCCGCAATGGTTTTATGTGAGAAGTATCTATCGCCGGACGGTTCGACAATGTGGCACTGTTGTGTACAATCCACTTTATCGACTTTATCGTGAGGTATTTCTTTAATATCAGTATGACACTCGTAGCATTCGTTACGGCGGTGAGGACTGTTCATAAACAGGTCATTGTTAATGTAAAACAGACGAAAATTTCCCTGTTCGTCAACCCGGCTCAGGCCCCGGTATTTGTGACAAATCAGACAATCGATACGATCTTCGGCCAGAACCACGGTGTCTTGGCCATACAGCATAATCATGACAACTGTCAGTATTATTAGTTTTATTAAGCCATCACTGCGCATGGTTCTGCCTCAAAAGATGTAACAGTGTACCTGTGCAAAGAATTGATACTACTATATTAAATACTCGCCATATGGCCCGTTGTTACCCGCAATTGTCATAAGCCGCTCAAGCGAATTCACTACCATTATTACGCATACTCAGTCACTGCGGCATTACGCTTCCGTTACTGACAGGAGTTACGAGCTGTTCGCTCTATAACAAACCAATAATGAATCGTATAAACGATACCGCAGACAGCAGACCATAGGCCGGTTAACATAAACCAAACCATGGCTGAACCGCTATCGCTTCGTAATTCCAGCCAGGCAAACAGAGTCGTTCCCAGCAGAAAAATCACTATCCAGGTCACGCGAATCAAGACCGCCACAGCAACCCTCCCATAATAACCCTGCATGCGGGTCAATTTTTATTAGTTCCTGTTGCTTGTATATGTATATGATACTTGCAGCTCAAACTCAACACATCTTTGTTTTGGATCAATCAAGATAATAGAAATTTTCGACGTTTACGGGAAGGCGCCAATATCAATAATGAGATGAAGATATATACAATGACCAAAATACTGCACCACACCTGGCATACTAATCTCTTTTAACAGGAGCCTGGACACTGCCCACCAAAGTAATACTTTAAAGTTACATGGGTCGGCAGATAGAAGGCAAACACCATTGATAACATAATCATCAATACATGCACTGCACCCGCCGACCAGGGTACTGTCAGGCTACCAAATCCGTGCACCCAGTTGATATTACGCACGGGATCACTGACTACATAAGATACCTGAAGAATAACGATAGACAGCACGGTTTGCCACAGTAACGCCCGTGAGTCATAACCAAGCCGGAAAACTACCCAGAAGAGCGATGGCGCCAGGAACAGATGGAATAACGATAGTGAACGAACGAATACTGGAGTCTCCGGATTCAACATATACGCCGTCGCATTGACAACAAGCATGTCGGTTCCAAACAAACGTAATAACAGATCAATATCCCAGCAGCCAGTCCCGGTCGGACCACGCTAAGAAGTTGAAAATGAAATGAATTCCCCCGCAACAGCATTATTTTTTGGCCTTAAAGCAGCTTTTTCGATGCCGAAATGTACATTTTAAGGTTTAGAAAACATTGCACTGACGCTGTCCGACGAACTTAACTCGAACTACGCCACAAATGGAGAGAAAAAAGGCCAACACAAATCTGTTGGCCTTTTTCATTTACCAGGTTTTGTAGAGTAGAAACTTGCCGTTCATGGTAATGACAACACGATCGCCGGCTGGATTTTCTTCCTTGTCGATATGCATGGAAAAATCAATCGCTCGTGAGATCCTCTTGAGGGTGAAATTATTAGGCATCACCTTGACGAAAAGAATGTGCAACGTACGATTCGGAATGCAGCAAGAAAGGCCGGCTTCACTAAACCTGCAAACAGCCATACAATGCGTCATTGTTTCGCTACCCACCTTTTAGAAGACGGATATGATATTCGCACTGTGGCCGCTCTTGCGCATCTCGGCAACTGCTCCTCGGCTTTGTCTCCTCGGTTCTGGCTTCCTCGGCAACTGCTCCATGCGTTGCTCTACCTCCTGCGTCCATGCAGTCGTGCTTCACTCTAACTCCTCCTTCCCTGGAGTCGTGCATTGTTCTCGGTCTTTGTTCAAGACGCGACTCTACCTCGTCCTTCCGTGGACTCGTACGTTCGCCCGTCTGACCTCCAGGGATGGAGGGAATGCAAAAGGATTGCAGGAGCAATCCATGCCATGGGCTCGTGCCTCCCGCGACACTTGTTCATCCCTGAACTTCGTATACTCATGTGTTAAATAAACCGGGTGTCAGCGTGATCAGTCCGTTCGATATGCTCGAACCGTAGGTGGTTGTTCAGCTTAATTTGGCGATCAGATCGTGTTCGGTGGCTTCAATGACTTCAACTTCGGTGAACTCGCCGATATTAAGATCGGCGCCGTCTTCGATGATCACCAGGCCATCAATTTCCGGTGCATCGGCGGCGGAGCGCGCCAGGGCGACGCCGTCTTCGGTGATGTCATCCACCAGCACGGTCAGGTGGTTGCCAATCTTGTTTTGCAGCTTGGCTTCACTGATCGCCTGCTGGGTGGTCATGAAGCGTTCCAGCCGTTCTTCTTTAACATCTTCCGGCACCGGGTTGGCCAGCGCGTTGGCCTTGGCGCCTTCCACCGGTGAATAGGCAAAGGCGCCGACCCGGTCCAGTTGCGCTTCATCGAGGAACTGTAATAACTCTTCAAAGTCCTGTTCGGTTTCGCCGGGAAAGCCGACGATAAAGGTACTGCGCAGGGTGATGTCCGGGCAGATGCTGCGCCAGTTTTGAATGCGTTGCAGGGTCTTTTCGATATCCCCCGGGCGTTTCATGGCCTTGAGGATCTTCGGGCTGGCATGTTGTAACGGTACGTCCAGGTAAGGCAGGATTTTGCCTTCGGCCATCAACGGAATGACTTCATCCACGTGGGGATAGGGATAAACATAATGCAATCGCACCCACACGCCGAGTTCTCCTAGCGCCTGGGCCAGTTCGGTCATGCGGGCTTTGATCGGCCGCCCGCCCCAGAAGTCGGTGCGGTATTTCACATCCACGCCGTAGGCGCTGGTGTCCTGTGAGATCACCAGCAGTTCCTTCACCCCGGCATTCACCAGGTTTTCCGCTTCCTGCATCACTTCCCCGATGGGACGACTCACCAGGTCGCCGCGCAGAGCGGGAATGATGCAGAAAGTACAACGGTGGTTGCAGCCTTCGGAAATTTTCAGATAGGCATAGTGTCTGGGGGTGAGTTTAATGCCTTGCGCCGGGATCAAATCCGTATAGGGGTCATGTGGCTTGGGGAGTTGTTGATGCACATGTTGCATCACTTCCTGTACTGCATGGGGGCCGGTGACCGCGAGTACCTGCGGGTGGGTCTGCTGCACCACGTCGCCCTTGGCACCGAGGCAGCCGGTGACGATCACTTTGCCGTTTTCCGTTAGCGCTTCGCCGATGGCATCCAGCGATTCGGCCACCGCACTGTCGATAAAGCCGCAGGTGTTGACCACCACCAGGTCGGAATCGTGATAGGTGGGCACGATGTCATAGCCTTCGGCCCGCAATTGGGTAAGGATTTGCTCGGAATCGACCAGGGCCTTGGGGCAGCCGAGGCTGACAAAGCCGACTTTGGGTGAGTTACTCATGGTCGGATCATAACCCTAAATGCCTTGTGACTGGGCGTGGATGTTAGAGAGGGTTGCTGATTTCGATCAGGTTGTCGTCCGGATCACGCAGGTAGATCGAAATGATCGGCCCTGTTGCACCCGTGCGTTGCACCGGCCCTTCGAGGATTTCGATGCAGGCCTGTTGCAGTTTGGGGATGATTTGTTCCAGCGGGGTGTCACTGAGGAAACATAGGTCGGCCGAGCCGGACGTGGGCCTGGCGGCTTTGGGCTCGAATTCATTCCCGAGTGGATGCAGGTTGATTTTCTGCTTGCCAAAGCGCAGCGCCTTGCGATTGTCACCGAAGGTGACCACCTCCATGCTGAGATGCTCGGCATAAAACCGGCAAGTGGCATCGATATCTTTGACGGTCAGAACCAGGTGATCGAGTTGCGTGATGTTCATGGCTTGCTTCCCACTTTCAGGTGGAGTGGCCAGTGGATGGAACGGCCTTGTTGGGGATCACCCCAGGCAGCCGTTAACAGTTGCTCTAATATCGGCAGTGGATCACGCCCCGTGGCTTTTACAAACAGCCGAGTGGCCGACCAAGTTGCCAGGTAACCCATGACCTGGGGTAAATTCCAGTCGACTTGCATATTGTATTCGGCTGTCGGTCGTTCTACATAGGGAAAGCCAATATCTGAGTAAGCCTGTTCGATATGATGTCTCTCCGGCGGCCAGTAAGCGCCTACCGTGTGTTGATAATAGTCTAGAATCAGTGCATCTATCTCCGGCGTAATTTGAAACAGGCCATAACACCATAACGCCAGCACACCGTTGGAAACCAATAATCGATCCACTTCGTGATAAAAACGGGATCGATCAAACCAGTGAGCGGCCTGGGCGACAGAAATCAAATCAAGCGAGTTACTAACGAGTGGTACTTGTTCGGCACTGGCGCAGACGTAGTGGATGTTGTCACCAGGTGTAGCCTGGGTCAGTTGCGCATGACTGGCATCAGTGGCAATGACGCGTTCAAAGTATGGTTCCAGTGCGATCGCCGCCTGGCCGCTGCCGGTAGCGCAGTCCCAGGCGCTGCGTTGCCGGCTACATTGATTCCCCAGCCAGGAGAACATCGCGGCCGGATAATGGGGTCGGTAACTGGCGTAGCCCACCGCATGATCGGAGAAGTAATCCTTGAAGGCCATGAGTCGCGAAGCGCTAACCCTTGTTCTTTATATAAGGTGCGCGTGCCTGTTTGATTGCCGCCAGTCGTAGATGCGCCAGTTCCTTGCCAATGGCTTCGCCCTGCAAACCCTGTTGCGCCAGTTCGCCGGCATCAATGGCGGCGGCAGCGGCAAAGGCTTTGTGAAAGATGGCCGGTTGTTCGAAGGTTTGATCTTCATAACCGGGGCGGCCGCGCGAGTCGGCTTCGCAGGCCAGCAGGAATTGTTCAAAACGCTGTGGGCGGCGAAACGCATCCAGGGCCTGCAAGGTGTCCAGGAAGGTCGAGTCCAGCATTTCGGCGGCGCGATGGTAATGCAAATGGTAGCGGGTGACGAGCATGGCCAGATCCCGAAAGTCATTGGGAACCTTGAGGCGCAGACTCAGGGCTTTCACCAGGGGCACGCCCCGTTCTTCATGCGCAATATGTTTGGGCCATTCTTCTGGTGGCGTGGTGCCTTTACCCAGATCATGCACCAGTGCGGCGAAGCGCACCGCGGGATCATTTGAAAGGCGTACGGCCTGCTCCAATACCATCATGGTGTGAACCCCGGTGTCAATTTCCGGGTGATGTTCCAGCGGTTGCGGTACACCATAGAGTCGTTCCAGTTCCGGAAACAACTTCTCCAGCGCACCGCATTCACGCAGCACCTCAAAGAATCGTGTTGGTACGGTTTCACTCAAAGCGCGAACGGTTTCCTGCCACACCCGTTCCGGTACCAGTGCATCCACTTCGCCGTTATCAACCATTTTGCGCATCAGGTGCAGGGTTTCATCGGCCACCTGAAAATCGAAAGGCGCCAGGCGCGCGGCAAAACGGGCTACGCGCAGAATGCGTACCGGGTCTTCCTCGAAGGCGGGTGACACATGTCGTAACAGGCGTTGTTGTAGATCGTCACGACCGTGGTAGGGATCAATAAGCTCACTCGTTTCGGTTTCCGCCATGGCGTTGATGGTGAGATCGCGTCGCAGCAGATCGTCTTCCAGCGTGACATCCGGCGCGGCATGGAAGGCAAAGCCGGTATAGCCCGGCGCGGTTTTGCGCTCGGTGCGGGCCAGGGCATATTCCTCATGGGTGTCCGGGTGCAAGAAGACAGGGAAGTCCTTGCCCACCGGTTTATAGCCAGCGTCCAGCATTTGTTGCGGTGTAGCGCCGACCACGACCCAGTCGCGATCTTTGACGGGCAGGCCCAGCAGTTCATCCCGAACACAGCCACCGACTTTATAAATTTGCATGGAGTATCGCTTCTACTATGCGGCGGTGTTAGATGAAAGTATCGCGCCGCTTATTCACGCCGGGCGTGACGCCGAAAATCCATGTATTGTTGACGGCTCACCCGCTGCACTAGATAGCGGGGGACTTCCGTTTCAATCGCCGTGGGTTCGATGCCAAACACATTGCGTAACACATCTTCGCCTTTCCTGCAGGTGCTGGGCATCTGCAAGGAACGATAGTTATCGCGGCTGAAAGGTTTACCCGGGAAATATTGTAATACGTTCGCCTGCAGCCACGAATTAAATTTACCCAGGGAAATTATCCGCCGTTTCAACCCCATCAGCTCGGCCGTGTATTGCACCAGTTGTTGCAGGGTGTATTCATGGGGGCCGCAGAGGTTATAGCGTTGCCCATAAGTGGCGGGATTAACCAGGCTACGCGCAAACGCCTGCGCCACATCACCGACAAATACCGGGGCAAAGCGACTCTGGCCACAAGCTAGCGGTAAGATGCCGGGGGCCATGCGCGCCAAGTCGGCGAAACGTTTTATAAAACTGTCGCCCGGACCAAAGATCACGGAGGGACGGAAACTGGTGACCTTGATGCCCTGCACAGCATGAACCCGTTGTTCGGCTTCCCCCTTGCTGCGCAGGTAATAACTGCTGCCGGTAGCGGGATCGGCATTGAGGGCACTCATATGCAGCAGGCGTTTTACGCCCTGTGCTTTACAGGCTTCGAGCACTTTCTGCGTCAGTTCCACATGCACATGGTAAAAGCCTTTGCCGTTATCGCGTTTTTCGTTGAGGATACCGATGAGGTTGATTACTGTGTCCATCCCGGCGAAATGTTGCTTGAGGTCTTCAGGCTTGTGGACGTCGGCATCAATAACTTCAACCGTAGGCAGGACCAGCGGATCACGATGACGTTCACGCCGGCGGGTTAGCACGCGGATTGAATGGCCCTG
>JAHEIJ010000255.1 GCA_024639445.1 Gammaproteobacteria bacterium | reverse complement strand
GGCTGCCAATAACATGCAAAAGTCCGATGTGGACTGGCTGGTACCGCATCAAGCCAATATTCGCATCATTGTTGCCACCGCCAGAAAGCTCAATATGTCGATGGACCACGTGGTGGTGACCGTGGATGAAACCGGTAACACGTCGGCCGCGTCGATTCCGCTGGCATTGGATATCGCCGTGCGTGATGGCCGTATCGAACGGGGCCAGACACTGATGCTTGAAGCCTTCGGTGGCGGGTTTACCTGGGGTTCCGCGCTTCTCAAGTATTAATCAGTTTTCATTTTTCGTATCAAGAATTAAAAATATAGGGTCAGATGTATGTCACTTGCCTTTGTTTTTCCGGGTCAGGGTTCTCAATCGGAAGGGATGCTGAGCGCCCTTGCCGCAGAATATAGCGAAGTTGAAGCCACCTATCGTGAAGCCGCCGAGGTGTTGGGTTATGACCTGTGGGACATCGTGCAGAATGGTCCGGCCGATAAACTGAACAGTACGGACATCACCCAACCGGCAATGCTCGCGGCGGGAATCGCGGTCTGGCGTGTGTGGCAGGCCAGGGGTGGCGCCCAGCCGGTGGTACTGGCCGGACATAGCCTGGGTGAGTATACCGCCCTGGTCTGTGGCGGCAGCCTGGCGTTTTCCGATGCCATCAAACTGGTGGCGGAACGTGGCCGTTTAATGCAGCAGGCTGTGCCCGCCGGAACAGGCGCCATGGCTGCAGTGCTGGGTCTGGAGGACGATGTCGTGCGCCAAGCCTGCAGCGCCGCCGCGGTCGGTGAGGTACTGGAAGCGGTTAATTTCAATTCGCCGGGGCAGGTGGTGGTTGCCGGTCAGAAGGCGGCCGTGGAGCGGTTGGTGACACTGGCGAAGGAGCGCGGCGCCAAGCGGGCCCTGCTGTTGCCCGTGAGTGTCCCGTCCCACTGTGCCCTGATGCAGCCGGCGGCCGAGCAACTGGCCACCCTTTTGAGTGACGTTGCCATTCAGGCCCCGAGCATTCCGGTCATTAATAATGCGGATGTGGCGAGCCCGAGCGAGCCCGATGCCATTCGCGATGCCCTGGTCAGACAGCTGTATAGTCCGGTCCGCTGGGTGGAAACCATCCAGAAAATGGCCACCGACGGCGTGGATCGTTTAATTGAGTGTGGCCCCGGCAAGGTGCTGGTGGGACTGAACAAGCGCATCGAGCGCAACATGGCGGCCCAGGCGGTGCTTGATCCCGACAGCCTGAGCGCTGCCCTGGCAGAAGAATAATGGGGAGAGGAACTGATATGACACTAGAAAATGAGATCGCTTTCGTATCCGGTGCCAGCCGTGGCATCGGCAAGGAAATTGCCCTGGAACTGGGCCGACAAGGCGCCGTTGTAGTGGGCACCGCTACTTCAGAATCTGGTGCAGAAAACATCTCGAAGTATCTGAAAGAGAACGATATTAAGGGTATGGGTGTGGCGATGAATGTGACCGAACAGGGGAGCATTGATGCGGCCCTGAAACAGGTCGAAGACGCCCATGGCGCACCGAGTATTCTGGTTAACAATGCCGGCATCACCCGCGATAATCTGTTGATGCGCATGAAGGACGAGGAATGGGACGCCATCATGACGACCAATCTGAGCTCCATTTTTCGGCTGAGTAAAGCCTGCTTGCGGGCCATGATGAAGGCACGTAAGGGCCGCATTATCAGTATTGCCTCCGTGGTTGGGGTATCCGGCAATGCGGGGCAGACCAATTATGCGGCCGCCAAGGCGGGTGTCATCGGCTTTTCCAAGTCACTGGCGCGCGAAGTGGGCTCACGCGGGATCACCGTGAATGTGGTTGCGCCGGGATTTATTGACACCGATATGACCCGCGCCCTGCCTGAGGCCCAGCGAGACGCCCTGTTGGCCCAGATTCCGTTGGTGCGCCTGGGGCAACCGGCAGAGATTGCCAAGGCCGTGGGTTTTCTGGCTTCACCAGGCGCTGCCTACATCACTGGTGAGACCATTCATGTGAATGGCGGCATGTACATGGCATAACTAATTTTAATTCATTGATTTTATTGTAAAAAAACTGGCCACGGGAGAAAGCGGCAAAAACACTATTGATTGTGGCATCTACCGGATGTTTTCACTACAATAGCGGCCGCAGCTCAGGCTGATCGATAACCAAAAGAGGATATAACGACATGAGCAGTGTTGAAGAACGCGTTGAAAAGATCGTAGTAGAACAACTGGGTGTGAAACCTGAAGAAGTGACCAAAGAAGCTTCCTTCGTGGACGATCTCGGCGCAGACTCATTGGATACCGTTGAACTGGTAATGGCGCTGGAAGAGGAATTCGAGACTGAAATTCCAGATGAAGAAGCCGAAAAGATCACTACGGTCCAGCAGGCCATCAATTTTATTAACTCTCACAGTTAATCAACCTGCTGGTCTATTTGCTGGCCGCATCCACAGGTCATACTGTGGTTGCGGCCTTTTGTATTTCTGCCTGAATTCATAAGCAACGAGGACACACCGTTGAGCAAGCGTCGTGTTGTGGTTACCGGCCTGGGAATGGTTTCGCCGGTTGGCCTGGATGTTAAAACTTCCTGGGAAAATATTCTGGCCGGCAAGAGCGGCATTCGTCCCATTGATCATTTTGACGCGTCCGAATTTTCCGTGCGTTTCGCCGGGTCCGTCAGGGACTTTGATGTTTCCAAAATCATGTCCCTTAAGGAAGCCCGTAAAATGGACGTTTTTATCCATTACGGCATTGCTGCGGCTAAAGAGGCCATCGAAGATGCCGGACTGGAAGTCACTGACGAAAATGCCGAGCGTATCGGGGTGCATATCGGCTCGGGTATCGGTGGCTTGCCGATAATCGAAAAGAGTTATGATGCCTACAAGAAAGGCGGACCCCGGAAGTTTTCACCTTTCTTTATACCCAGTGCCATCATCAATATGATTTCCGGTAACCTCTCCATCATGTACGGCATGAAAGGTCCCAATCTCGCCATGGTGACTGCCTGTGCCACGGCAACGCATGGTATCGGTGATGCAGCGCGGATCATTGAATACGGTGATGCCGATGTGATGATCGCCGGGGGTGCCGAAATGGCCAGCAGTGAAAGCGGCGTAGGTGGTTTTGCTGCGGCGCGTGCCTTGTCGACCCGCAATGATGATCCCGAAACCGCATCGCGTCCCTGGGATGTGGATCGGGACGGGTTTGTACTCGCGGATGGTGCCGGGGTGTTGGTACTGGAAGAATATGAATTTGCCAAAAAGCGCGGTGCAAAAATTTATGCCGAGTTGTCCGGTTTTGGCATGAGTGGTGATGCCTACCACATGACGGCACCCTCGAAAGGTGGGGAAGGCGCCAGTCGTTGCATGAACGCGGCCATGCGTAATGCAAAAGTGAATCCGGATGAAGTGAATTACATCAATGCGCACGGTACCTCGACACCTGCCGGTGATGTGGCCGAAGTGATGGCGGCGAAAGGCAGCTTTGGTGATCATGCCTATAAACTGGCCATGAGTTCCACCAAGTCCATGACCGGCCATGCCCTGGGTGCGGCGGGTGGACTTGAAGCGGTATTTACCGTCAAAGCCATTGACGATCAGGTGGCGCCGCCAACCATCAATATTTTCAACCAGGATCCGGCCTGTGATCTGGATTTCGTGCCCGGTACGGCGCGTGAAATGAACATCGATGTTGCCTTGTCCAATTCGTTTGGCTTTGGCGGCACCAACGGCACACTGATTTTCCGCAAACCGGACTGAGGTTTCAGTCCGGGAGCCCGTGAATACCCATCTCCTTCGACAAAAGGGTC
>JAHEIJ010000254.1 GCA_024639445.1 Gammaproteobacteria bacterium | reverse complement strand
AATGCCTGGAACTGATCGAGGAAAACTACACCGGTTGTATGCCACATGCGCTGGTTAGCCGTATCAGTTTACCATTGGCTGGCGGTGACAAATATGTTCAGTCACTTATGTTTTACCTGCGCAACAGTTATATGTGTACAACCTTGGCGCGTCCACGAGTTCCACTCCGGCGTGGCGATGTTGCCTATGCGGATGATGTTATCCTGCCGGGAATGCTGCGTGCATTCATACGGCGAGGTGCCTGTATTGGCAGTGAACCTTACTGGGATGCGGAACAGGGTAGAGCAGTAATCATGATGTGGCTCGAGGCTGAGCATATATTTAATCAACCAGCTCAGCATCAGGCAGGGACTGGCTGTTGTACTGAAGCGCAATTTAACGCTTAATATCGTTCCTTTGATTTTTACTGGTGGTTTATTGAAACCCGAGTAACAAACCACCCTGGTAAACCACAAAGCTGGTTAGCCATGCCAGAGCCAGACCCATGCCCACGGACAGTAAGGTAATGCGCCAGGAGTGGGATTCACTCCGGATGGCGGCAACGGTTGCAACACAGGGACTGTAAATCAGGGTAAAGACCATAAAGCTCAGGCCTTGCAGCGGGGTTACCTGGGCACTGATATCGGCTGCCAGATTTGCACTTCCATAAATGACGGCCAGGGCACCGATCAGGATCTCTTTGGCAATAAAGCCGAAAAACAAGGCAACGGTTTCAGCCCATTGAATACCCAGTGGCTGAAACACGGGGGCGAGAAAAAGGCCGATCTTACCTGCAAAGGTTTCTGTACTCCCCGGATCAACATCGGCGGGGAAATGGGTGAGAAACCAGATAACAATCACACCAATCACGATGAAGGTTGAGGCCCGGTAAAGAAAGTCACGAATCTCCTGCCAGGCGCGCAATACCACGGTTCGCACTAACGGCAGCCGATAAGGCGGTAATTCCATAATAAATGGCTCGGCAGCTCCAAAGCGGAAGGGCCGGAGTAGCAGTCCGATCAAAATGATCATAGTGAAGCTCAGCAGGTAAAGACCGAATACGATCCAGGGGGCCACTGTTGGTGCGAACAGAATCGCGGACAAAAACAGAAACACCTGCAAGCGGGCACTGCATAACGTGAAAGGTACCAGCAGCATGGCAAGCAGGCGATTGTGACGGCTCGATAAAATTCGCGTGCCCATAACCGCCGGAACATTACAGCCGTAACCGAGCAGCAGGCTGATAAAGGCTTTACCATCGAGGCGTAACAAGTGCATAAGGCGATCCATCAGGAAGGCCGCACGGGCCATATAACCACTGTCCTCGATGATCGACAGGAACAGAAAAAACAGGATAATGATGGGCAGGAAACTCAGCACCACACCAAGTCCACTGAGCAGACCGTCGAGCAGGAGACTTTGTCCGAGTGACGGTAAAGCCTGGATCATTGAAGTAGTGCGCAGCCAACCGTCTATGTTCTCAAACAATGCAGCAAGCGCTCCCTGTAGAGGTGTCCCAAACGTGAAAACACCCTGAAACATCATGAGCATGATGAAGAAAAACAACGGCAATCCCAGCCAACGATTCATTAAAACCTTGTCGAGGCGTGCTGACATGTCCCTGGGTAGCTGCGGGGGCGTTTTTACGGATTCCTGAATAAGACCGCGCACCGCATTAAACCGACATTGGGCACAGGCCATGGAAAAATCCGTGAGTAAATGCTTTTCCACATTAAGTCGGGTTTCGAAAGCTTCGCCGGTCAGGGTTTCCAGTGCAGGATGTCGTTCAATCACCCGGCTGGCCGTATCCCCACCTTCCATGAGACGGATGGCCAGAAAATTCTGGTCCAGTTCAGTTGGAACCTGTTTTTCAATTTTCCGTGCCAGATCACTGACGGCTTCTTCGAGTATTGGCGGAAAGGAAATATGTGGTGGGTGTTCAACTGTATCTTTATTGAGGACGGATAAGAGCGAGTGTTTCAGCGCAGTCAGGCCTTCGCCGCTGCGGGCAATCATTGGCAGGACCGGTCTGCCCAGGTGTTCCGAAAAGGCCTCAAAGTCAATATCGATTCCCTTGGAACGCACTTCATCCATCATATTTACTACGACCACCATCGGTAGTCCGCTATAGGCCAGCTGTAGAGTCAGCCCCAGACCGCGGTAGAGGTTGCCGCCATCGACAACATTAATGACAACATCAGGTGGTGTATTCAACAGGTAATCGCGGGTGACCCGTTCTTCAATTGTGGTGGCCGTGAGGGAATAGGCGCCGGGAAGATCTTCCAGCAGAATATCGTGCGTATCCAACTGAAAGTGCCCGCTCTTTTTGGTTACCGTAACCCCGGGCCAGTTACCCACTGTCTGGCTTGCGCCGGTGAGTCGATTAAACAGGGTTGTCTTGCCCGTGTTGGGCGAGGCACAGAGGGCAACCCTGACTTCAGGCATCGGGTTCTATCGGTTGCAGCATCAGGAACTGAGCTTCTGCCTGGATCAGGCGCACCAGCCTGTCTTCATCAAGTATGCGCAATTCATAGGGCCGGGTTGCCTCAACCCGCATGATGATCCCGGGTCTGAGTCCCAGCTCATCCAGTTTTTGCTGCAGGCGTGGACTGCCGTTTATGGCGCTGATTCGATATTGCTGGGTATCCGGGAAAGCGGCGATGAGTGGCAGACTGACCAGTTTGCAATCCAGCGCCTCGACCTCGGTGTTGCGTAGCGCGATCGATTGGCCATTATCTATCGCCAGTTCGAAGGGATTACCCATGGGACCGATGCGCGCAATGGTAATTTCCATCCCCGGCAATATGCCCATTTGTGCCAGGCGATCGGCAATGCGTTTATCGCCTCCCAGCGAATGTACACGGTAGGTCTGACCGGTGTGGAATGCTATATGTCGTTTACGCATCGGCTTACAGGATGAACCGGGAGTTCATAAGGCGTCCATTATGCGCCATTGCGCTATACCAGGTCACTGTTTTTTACGCTGCGGCAAGTCCCCCAGATGGTGGTAATTTATTGTGGGAATTCAGTTATTTTCTGCGAAGTTCAGGATTCCTGGATCGGCCGCTATACCTTATCAAGATACCCGGAATTATTGATAAATTTGACGATGTACATAGCCACGAAGCCGGGCCATCCGCTGATCAAATTGGCTCTGGCATTGGCCTGATGAGTGTTTTACGCTAGACGGTCATGGTGATCTGGCCGGCTTGTATGCTGGTGGTGATACACGACAGGGTTTTATCAGGTCTTAGACCGGGTTTTTGAGATTCAAGCAGGATATAACAATGACAGTTTTGAACGATGGCAAGAGTTGGCAAGCATTAGCTGAGCATTATAAGAAAGTATCTACCTTGCAAATGCGCGATTTATTTGCTGATGATCCGCGTCGCTTTGAAAAGTTCTCATTGCGCTTCAATGATATTTTGCTGGATTTTTCCAAGAACAGGATTACTGAAGAAACCCTGCAATTACTTCGAAGCCTGGTTGAAGAAGCCGGGCTTGCGGGCTGGATCGAAAAAATGTTTGCGGGTGAGGCGATCAATCACACAGAAAACCGCGCCGTATTGCATGTGGCGCTGCGAAATATGTCAGGCCAGCCGATGTATGTGGACGGCGAAGATGTTATGCCATTGGTCAAGGCCGAATTGGAAAAGATGGAGGCCTTGAGCGAGGCAATTCGCTCACGCAAATGGCGAGGGGTAAGTGGGCAACCCATCACTGACATCGTGAATATCGGTATTGGTGGATCAGACCTGGGTCCGGTTATGGTTACCGAGGCCTTGCGACCTTACGGGGTGCATGATCTGCGAGTG
>JAHEIJ010000253.1 GCA_024639445.1 Gammaproteobacteria bacterium | reverse complement strand
GTTGAGCGGGCGAACATACATGTGCGAAGACAACGAGGCGACAACATGTTCTTTATCAGATGGTTGAATGCCTCGGGGGGTAAACAGTTCGGCCTGCCCCTGTAGTACAGCTGCGACGATTTGAGCGCGCCCCAGCAAGTTGTCTTCCTGGTTGCTGCGCAGGAAGTCTTCCATATCCTGGATATAGCGAACACCAATCCAGGGCACGACAAACAGAACGGCCGAGACCAATAACAGTTTACTGCGAATCGATAAGCTGAATAGTTGTTTACTCAAGCCAGCGGTAACCCATGCCATAGACGGTTTCGATGCAATTGAAGTTTGCATCGTGCTTCAAAAATTTATTTCGAACGCGTTTGATGTGAGAGGTGATAGTGGCATCATCCACAACAATACGGGCATCTTCCATCAGTTGTTCACGATTTTTTACATGCCCCGGATGTCGCGCCAGTGTATGTACAATCCACAATTCCGTAAGAGTCAGATCCACTAACTGATCCTGCCAGTACACAGTGAAACGATTCATGTCCAGCCGTAATGGTCCGCGTTCAATAATATCTTCCTGCTTTGGACTGGAAGTAATGGCCTCAAGCCGACGGAAGAATGCCGCAATGCGCGCGCAAAGATTAGGCAGGCTGATATCCTTGGTCAGGTAATCATCAGCGCCCAGGCGTAAACCGGAGATGATATCGAGGTCGCTGTCGCGGGCAGTTAGAAAAATAATCGGTACGGTGCCGGATTTGGCGCGTAACACCCGGCAGATTTCAAAACCGCCTTCTGCATCATCTTCCAGACCAATGTCCAGCAGGGCCAAATCAGGTAGGCGGGTATGAAAAGCCTGCAGGGCTTCATCGCGTGTGCCATACAAGGCGACTTTATATCCCTGCTGGCGTAGTGCATCGGCATAGTTTTCCCTGATAGCAGGTTCATCTTCCACGATAGCGATGTGCTGTGGCATGTCCTTTCCAACTCTTTGAATTTATTGCCTACCCTAGCACAGCCGGCCGTGTTTGTATTTGCGTCAGGGTGGATTGTCAGAATTCGTCAGATTTTATCATCCCCCAATCAGGCTTGGCACCACTGATTGTCATTCCCGTAGCGTTTACTTCTACATAACAAAACCAGCGCGAGCAAGGACTGAATGCATTGCCATGGAGGGCACGCTGGGCCAATTCAACAAATGATAATCAGCAGGGGAAAGCCCATGTTTCGAACAACGCGATACCGACTTGGTTACCGTAAAAAACGAGAATACCTCGACGATGGATATTCCAGCAAATCCGGCATTGTGGTCTGGCTGCAGCGGTTTGTCATGGTGGTACTGGTTATTGTCTTGATGGTGTTCTTGTTGCTGCTCGGTGATGTTGTGCATGCGGATGAAAATTATCAACAACTCCCGCAGGTAAATTTACAGGATGTGAGTGAAGGCAGCTTGTTGTTAAAGACAGCCAGGCCCGGAATGTATCAACAAGTTCCCATCCTGCATACCGAGGTGGATATGCGTATCTCGGGCATGATCGTGCGAACACAAATCAAGCAAAGCTTCAGGAACCCGGGACAGGAATGGGTGGAAGGAATTTATGTCTTCCCGTTGCCGGAACAGGCAGCAGTAGATCATATGCGCATGCACATTGGTCGTCGTGTGATTGAAGGCGTGATTAAGGAAAAGCAGGAAGCCAAGCGGATCTATGAACAAGCCAAACGTGAGGGCAAGAAGGCCGCTTTAACGGAGCAGGAACGCCCCAATATGTTTACCAATTCGGTTGCCAATATCGGGCCCGGGGAAACGGTTGTTGTCGAGATCGAGTATCAACAGACCTTGCGGTATGACCAGGGCAAGTTTGGGCTGCGTTTCCCCATGGCAATAACGCCACGTTATATTCCGGGAAAACCGGTATCGGAAAATATTAGCGTTACAGGAACCGGCTGGGCGAAGAACACCAACCAGGTGCCTGCCGCTTCGCGGATTACACCACCGGTGTATCAGGGTCGCGGCAAGATCAATCCGTTGTCACTGCGCATTGAACTGGACGTGGGTTATCCGTTACAGGACGTAAAAAGTCTTTACCACCCGATTACGCAGCGAAAGCATGGAGTGGGGCAGTTTACCCTGGCGCTTGCTGAGGGAGATGTGCCGGCGGATCGGGATTTTGAACTGGTGTGGACACCCGATGTGGGACATGCGCCGAAGGCAGCACTGTTCAGTGAAAACATTAAGGGTGAGTACTATCACCTGCTAATGGTGTTGCCGCCGGAGCAGGGAGTCGAAGGCGGACAGCCCATGGCGCGTGAAGTGATCTATGTGATCGATACCTCGGGTTCCATGTCGGGCACGTCCATCAAGCAGGCACGAGGCTCCCTGTTAATGGCACTGGGCCGTTTACGGCCGCAGGATCGTTTTAACATTATCCAGTTCAACTCCAGTACCGATTTACTCTTCAGCCAGGCACGCGAAGCCAATTCGCAGAACTTACGCCGGGCGCGGCGATACGTCAGAGGTTTAGACGCCAATGGAGGAACGGAAATGGCACCGGCATTGAATGCGGCGCTTAATGCTCAGGACGAGCGCCAGTACGTGCGGCAAGTTATTTTCCTGACCGATGGCAGTGTCGGTAATGAGTCTGCCTTGTTTGATCTGATTAAACAACATCTGGGTCAAAGTCGTTTGTTTACCGTGGGCATCGGTTCCGCACCCAATAGCTATTTTATGCGCAAGGCCGCCCAGTATGGTCGCGGTACCTTCACCTATATCGGGGATGTACGGGAAGTTAACGAAAAAATGGCCGCCCTGTTTTCCAAGCTGGAGAGCCCGGTGATGACAGACCTGGATGTGCAGTTTGCCAATGGCGTGAAAGCGGAAGCCTGGCCAAAGAGGGTGCCGGATCTTTATCACGGTGAGCCCATCATTATTGCGGCAAAAACAAAAAACGCGGCTGAGAAAGTCACCATCAAGGGCACGCGTTCGCTGGCCCCCTGGCAGGCCACGCTCGATATGTCGCAGGGACGCAGTGGGAACGGTATCGGGGTGTTCTGGGCGCGTAGCAAGATCGCGGCGCTAATGGACAGTCTTCACGATGGTGCAGACAAGGATAAAGTGCGTAAAGAGGTGATCAATGTGGCTCTGACCCATCACCTGGTCAGTCGTTACACCAGCCTGGTTGCTGTGGATGTGACTCCCACGCGTCCCGCAGAAGCTGATCTCGATACACATGCCATGCCGGTCAATCTGCCACAGGGACAAAACTATCAGAAAATCTTTGGCCAGTTGCCGCAAACCGCCACCCCGGCAGAACTCCACCTGATTATCGGCTTCGTGCTGTTGTTGCTGGTCTGGCTGATTATGCACTGCCGCCTGTTTGCATATATCAGCGGGGAGCGTGACAAGTGAACCGAAAACGCTTGAGCTACCGGTTGTTGCTTGTCGGGCTGGTGATTGCAGGGACATGGCAACTCGGCCAGGGTTTGTACATCCATGCCAAGGCACTGCTTGCCCAGGCATTGCTGGAACATGCCTGGCAGCAGATCCAGCAAGGCGAAACCCGTGCCACTCCCTGGCCCTGGGCGGACACCTGGCCGGTGGCGCGATTATCGGTGCCGAGTCAGAACATCAGTCTGATCGTTTTAGCCGGTGACAGTGGTCGCACCCTGGCGTTTGGACCGGGGCACAATTTTGGTTCGGCAACCCTGGGGGAAAACGGCAACAGCTTTATCAGCGGCCATCGTGATACCCATTTCCGCTTTCTGGAATACCTGCAACCCGGCGATCGGGTTGTTGTGGATACTCCACAAGGCCAGCAAAAGGT
>JAHEIJ010000042.1 GCA_024639445.1 Gammaproteobacteria bacterium | reverse complement strand
AATTCGACCCCGTTTCGGGATAATGCGGGCTCGTGAATTCCTGATGAAGGATGCCTATTCCTTTCATCTTGATGATGCCTCACTGGACGAAACCTATCACATTATGCATGACACCTATTGCCGTATTTTTAAACGAATTGGCCTGGAATTCCGCCCAGTGCGGGCCGATAGTGGTGCCATCGGTGGCAGCCTGTCGCATGAATTCCATGTGCTGGCTGAATCGGGTGAGGACGCCATTGCCTTTAGCAGTAAAAGTGACTATGCCGCTAACGTAGAGATGGCGGAAGCGATTGCACCAAACGTCGAGCGTTCCGCCGCAAGCGAAACAATGACCATGGTCGATACCCCTGATCAACGTAGCATAGAGGAAGTCAGTGGGTTTCTGAAAATTGACGCCTCGCAATGTCTTAAGACCCTGCTGGTGAACGCCGAGGATGACGGAGTGATCGCGCTGGTAGTGCGAGGGGATCATGAACTTAATGCGATCAAGGCAGAAAAGCTCGATGCCGTCGCCAGCCCGCTGACTTTTGCCAGTGAAGCGGAGGTCAAACAGATCGCTGGCTGTGGACCCGGTTCGCTCGGTCCTGTTGGACTCTCAATACCGATCTATGTGGATCATGCTGCACTGGCTGTGGCAGATTTTGTCTGTGGCGCCAATCAGGACGGCAAGCATCTTTCCGGCGTCAATTGGGACCGTGATCTAACCAAGGCAACGGCTGTGGATATCCGTAACGTACAGGAAGGTGATCCCAGCCCGGATGGAAAGGGTACCCTTTCCATCAAGCGCGGTATCGAAGTCGGACATATCTTCCAGTTGGGGCGCAAATACAGTGAGGCCATGGATGCGACTGTCCTGGATGAAAAGGGTAAATCAGTGATGATGACCATGGGCTGTTATGGGATTGGTGTCTCGCGAGTTGTTGCCGCGACAATCGAACAAAATCACGACGATAATGGCATTATCTGGCCCGATGCAATCGCGCCCTACCAGGTTGCACTGTTACCAATGAATATGCACAAATCAGCACGCCTGCGTGAAGCCGTCGATATACTATACGAGCAATTACAGGCCGCTGGCCTTGAAGTATTGTTAGACGATCGCAAAGAACGAGCCGGTGTCATGTTCGCAGATATGGAACTGATCGGCATACCACACCGTATCGTCCTTGGTGAACGTGGGCTGGATAATGGAGCAATTGAATACAAGGGCCGTCGTGATAGCGAAAGTCAGGATATTGCCCTTGATGAAATCGTTGCATTTTTACAGCAAAAAATTGCGAAATAATCAAGGTGACAATTACCACTTTCATCTCAAAACATCTCTATATTCTTGTCACATTCATTGTGATGTGGGGCGTTGCCCACGCAAACACTCAGCCTGTTGACGAAGAACTTCGCCAACTACTTATAAATGCCACCGAGGCCAGTGACAGTTTTTCCAATCGCTATGATGCCGAAGTGTGGTTGGTCGATATGTCTCACCGTCTGGAATACAAGGTTCCTGATCCAGAAAAGCGCTTGCGCATGCTGCAGCAAATCCACTATGAGGCAACTCGCGCTGAACTTTACCCTGAACTGGTTCTTGCTGTTATTGATGTCGAGAGCAACTTTAACCAGTTTGCAATTTCAAGTGCTGGCGCAATGGGATTAATGCAGGTTATGCCATTCTGGCTTAAGGAAATCGGCCATCCTGATGACAATCTGTTTCACCTGAAAACCAACCTGAGAATGGGCTGTACTATCCTGCGGTACTACCTTGATATGGAAAAAGGCGACTTGACCCAGGCGTTGGCACGCTACAATGGTAGCAAAGGCAGTTATCGCTACACCAATAAGGTCTTTAAGGTCTTAAACGAACGCTGGCGTAAATACTAACTAGAAATAATCCAGCTTTATCACCTGGTTGTAAACTCTCTAAAGGTAGTCTGCTCCGCCTCAGTACAGACCACCTTCTCAACTCTGGCATGCCTTGGGCCTTGCCACAACCAATCACACAGCGCTTCAACCGCCTGCGGTTCTCCGCAGGCCAACACCTCCACATCACCATCCAGGAGATTCTTGGCATAACCGGTTAAGTTGTACTGAATTGCTTGCTCCTGAGTACTTGCCCGGAAAAAAACACCCTGTACCCGACCACTGACACGGCAACGTTTGCAAATCGTCATGGCAGATTGATTACTGCAGCCTGACCAGCATACAATTTCTGACTTTTCATCGGGAATTCCACATTGAGAAGAAAATACTTTTCACCCAATTGGTTATCTGCTTCTGCAGCCCGGCGGATATTGAAAACACGTCCATTAAAAGTATTATCATCAATATTAACCGTCACTCCCATATCAATCGCAACCTTTGCTAATTGTTTTGATGTCAGTCTGGCATTGGCATGCATGTGATTCGCATCCACCACCACAAACAAGACGATCGGTTTTAAGTCGGGGACAACAACTTGCCCAACTTCCGCCTGCCGGGCAATAATCATGGCATCAAAAGGTGCGCGCAGCGAACTATATTCCAGATCAAGCTCTGCCTGTACCAGATCGGCCTGTCCTTTAAGGTATTTCGCCTTTGCCGCAATAAAATTATTTTTCGCGATTTGTAATTCATGATCAGACAATACTGTCCGGTCATAAAGTTCCATGGAGCGATCCTGTTCCCGTTTCGCCTCGGCAAGCTCTGCCCTGAAATGCTCTAGTTGTGCTTTTAAACCGGCCACCTGGGACTTGAAACCTCGTTGATCCAGTTGTAATAAAACCTCCCCCTGTTTGACCTGCTGACCAGGCTTTACCATGACACGCTGCACCACCCCTCTGACCGGAGTTCCCAATTCAACCTGTCTGGCCCAATCCAGCTCGGCATCTAGTTCAACCGCTAAGATTGGTGCTGATGTTGCAAAGTACAGAAATATAAACAACGCTAACCCCAGGATCCACTCCGTGTTCCAGCCAGTGGTGATATGTTTATTCATCGCTAGTTACTCGTTGCATTACCAGATTGAGATTGCGACAGTCCGTCAGCAGCAGCATCGTCTGAGGCCAACCCGGTTAAATTATCAATTTGCTCCCAGGCTAAAGCGATCCTGAATTCCGTCATTACCATTTCGCGTTCTGCTCCCGTATATTCAACCATCGCATCGCCCAAGTTGGTTCTAACTTCAAGTTCATACAAGGCGCGGCTGCGATCCAGATCCAGTTCCCGATAATCTTTCTGGGCACGCATTTGTTCACGTTGAATTCTTAACGCATCCAGTTCAAGCCACAGTTCCAGTATGGTTTGCTGGATTTGTTCTTCCGCAATGGACAACTCTGCCTGCAAGCGATAAATCTCAGCCTGCTGCTTTGCCGTATCAGCATCCACCCGGCCACCCGTAGTAAGCGGCACCTCCAGGTGTACACCCACACGCCACTTGTCATAATTGGCTCGCTCTTTGGAGTAAGCGTTTGCTTCAGCACCCCCGTACAACACGGGATTATCACCGGCACGCGCTGCCGCCACTTCTGCCTGGGCTGCGGCGATTTGGGCGCGTAAAGCTCGTAAAATACTGCTGTTTTTCAAAGCCTGTGCCTGAATTGCCTCTACTTCCGGCAGGGAACGTGACAGGTGCGGTAAATTATCCGGTCTTACCACAGTATCCGGTAATTGGCCGGGACGACCCAGAATATAAGCCAGACGTGAACGTGTTATGCGCTGCTGGTTCTGACTTTCAAAACGCTGCTTACGGATCTTTTGATATTCCGCTTCCTGCTGCAGCACACTAACATCAGATAACTGGCCCAATTCATTTCTGTCTCGCCGTTTATCCAGTTCTATAAAGGCCACAGCCATGGCTTCATTTGCCTGATAAAACTGCAAATCTGCCAATACCACGTCAAAATAGCGTTGCATAATCTCAATCCGACGCTGCTGGCGAAAATCCTCATAGATAAGATTCTGACTTTCAAGGTTCTGTTGCGCAGCCTGCATGCGAGAAGCGGTACGACCAAAATCATATAACTTCTTGTCTACCAGAATCGCCAGGCGATGATCATCATGAGACCGATCAGGATTAAAGCTGGGCGGTTCCACCCAACGCAAACGTCCCAGAACCCATGACCTTATGCCGGTATCTGACTCGATCTGCAGCTGTTCTGCACGTGCCGAAGTAATTGCAGCTTCATTCAGCTGTAGTTCCGGGTGGTTAATGTCGACTTGCGACATTGCATATTCAAACGTTAATGGCTCTGGCAGTGGAGGTAGGGATATCTGTTGCTGCGCCAGTGACGAGGAGATGCTGCCACACAGCCAGAGTAGCCAATACAAATTAAACTGGATAAGGACCGCGACTAACCGGCGTTGCCTCATGGTAATTATTCTTTTCGTTTCTTTCGCTTGTATCGAGTAAATGAAGTTTCCTTATAGCTTCCATTCGCCACATACTGTCCCATCAAGAGGAATTCCTCTACCCCTGAGGTTTTACCCGTGTGCCGGAATATCCGGTTGCCCTCCAGATCAAAAAAAGCGATGACGGGTGTCGCTCTGACCCGGTTTTCTAGAAAAGCAAAGTCTTTTTGTTTTATGACTTTACCTTGCATGTTGGTTATTTCAACATCGCCCTCGATATCGACCGTGAAATTCAGAAAATTTTCACGATAGAAGGCCTGTACTTCCGGCTGGTTCAGAATATTCATCTTCATATAATGACAAAATGGACATTCATCCATTTCAAAAAATATCAGGATACCTTTTTTTTGTTGTTGCCTGGCATTATTCAGTTCTTCCTTAAAGTCACCCCAGGTTTCATTGAAAAAATATTTATAAGGATCTCTTTCAGCCCCGGCAATGGCAGCAGCCTGGATAAACGCACCCACTACTAAGGTTATTACTGCTATCGCTTGCCGCTTCATGATTCGCCCTCAAGTCGTTTTTCCATGACCAGCTTCGCTGGCATGGCCTGAATACAATGCCAGCCCGATAAGAGCAATACCTCCCGCCAGGTAGAGAAGCTGCATTGGATTATCAAAAGTCATACCAATAGCATGTTCGAAAAATTTAACAATCAGGATCATCAGGATCACTTTGCTAAGACCTGCTTTCAGGTCATCCAGGCTGTTAATCACCAGAACTTTGGATGAGATCTCACCACCTTCCGCCGCATCAATTTTGCTGATAAATAACTCATATAAGCCCAGGGGGAAAATCAGCAAAACTGTCGCCAGCAAGTAACCATCGACAATTTCGACCACATGGGTAATCAAACTGGCTCGAAGATCTGAGCGCGCTTCCACATCGAGTGCCGGGGAGGCATATTCCGCCAAGTGGGATAGCGTGTAATAGGCGTCCACAGTCGCCACATAGAACACTCCAATGCCAGTAAGGAGACTGGTTATAACAGCGGCGATAACCACCAGGCGGCTGTTCCACAGCAGACTCTCAAACATTCCTTCGAGCTTTTTCACTCTATACCTGCCTGACTTCTTATTACTCAAAAACCAGCATGGATTATATCGTCCAGCAGATGGATTCAGCCAGCCTGATAACCGTAATAGTCTGGTGGCAACCAACCAATAACCATATTACTAGACAATAAAAAAGGGCCCCAGCGGGGCCCTTCTAACAACAGCAATTGTTTATATGATTTACCGCCCGAGATACGCCTGGTCGGATTCCTCAACCACACCCACAGACCAGCTACCGCGTGTCCTGGCATGCTGAACCGCTGCATTTACTTCGTATGAGGATGGCGCAGTGTCAACTGTCAGCACCTGCCCTGGATAAATCAGGTCGGCGTCCTTAATTTGATCACTGTTTGCCTTGAAGATCAGGGGCCACTGGTACGGGTCAGCATACACACTTGGTTTGCCTGAAATGTCCCACAGATTGTCCCCACGAGAAACTTCATAATTCATAGTGCCCGAGTCCTCTGCAACCGGTGCCGGGGCAGTTTCAACAGCCATTGGTTCTTCTTCCTGAGGCGCTTCTTCAGTTGTGCTGGCACAACCAACGGCGAAACTGCTTACCAACAGCATCAGGCCCAGGTTTTTGATTGCGGTGGGCTTTTTCATTTTTATCCACTCCCAAGTTATTGATATTCTATTAAATTGTAGCAGTTTGGCCACAACTTTCGTTATACAGAAACTAGCACTGCCTAAAACACACTGTCAAGGAACCGCCTTCACAAAAATCATCATTAATTTGCCAGCTTTGGCCTTAATTTCCATGAATTTGTGGTATCACAGAACCGTTTAGACTATAGCGTGATTCAATCAATTTCGCCAATCACCGTTGTATAGAGAAATACCTGACAGCAGCCATCTGTGAGAGGATTTATTCTTTTTGCCGGGTCATGAGTAGCGATGTTTGTCGCGCCTGAATAGCAAGTTGTTTAGCTTGCACCGCATAGTCACGCGCCAGGGGGTAGTTACCGGCCTCCAGTTCGCGGCTCGCGTCTTCGAGCAAGTTACGCGCCTGGGCAAGCACAGCAGGAGCATGAATTTCTGCACCGACATCTACAGCAGCCTGGATCGATTGGCGAGCATTGCTCATTTCTTGAACGGGGGCAGAGGTAGCACAAGCGGTCAATAACAGCAAAATAAGGCTGCTAATCAGTGTTGGAATTTGGTGCAGCAAACGAAGCATTCGGGTTGTTATGATGTCGCGGCAATCAACCTACAGCAAAGTATCACCCGTCCTATAGGCTGTCAAGGAAACAGGCTGTAGAATGCGGATCTCGCTGACAGGAGAAATAAATGCAGGTCAAAATTTATCATAATCCCCGTTGCAGTAAATCGCGTCAGACATTGCAATTATTGCAGGAGCAAGGGGTTGAGCCAGAGGTAGTCGAATACCTGAAATCCCCGCCGGATAAAAACACTCTGAAAAAAATTCTACACCAGCTACAGTTGTCACCTCGGGATTTGATGCGTCACAAAGAGAGTGAATACAAGGAAAGTCACCTCGACGATCCCTCCCTTTCCGATGACGATCTGATCGAAGCCATGGTGAAACATCCCAAACTCATTGAGCGTCCGATTGTGGTCACCGATAAGGGTGCCGCCATTGGCCGGCCTCCGGAAAAGGTTCTGGAGGTAGTTTGATAATGGCTGAGATCCTGGTGTTGTATTACAGCCGTCATGGCGCCACCGCCCAGATGGCACGTGAAATCGGGCGTGGCATAGAACAGGTTGCGAACTGTACTGCCCGTATACGCACGGTAGCGGAAGTATCCGCTGTCTGTGAAGCAAGCGAGGATACAATACCCGAATCCGGCCCGCCGTATGCCACTCTTGAGGATCTTCAGGAATGTGTCGGGCTGGCAGTGGGGAGTCCCACCCGTTTCGGTAATATGGCAGCAGCAATGAAATATTTCATCGACTCCACCAGCCCACTCTGGTTACAGGGCGCGCTAATCGGTAAACCCGCGGCCGCCTTTACTTCCACCTCCAGCCTGCACGGCGGGCAGGAAAGTACCTTGCTAACCATGCTACTCCCCCTGTTACATCACGGGATGTTGTACCTGGGATTGCCATACAGCGAAACGACTCTGCTGAGGACACAAACGGGGGGCACTCCTTACGGCCCAAGCCACCTCGCCGGGCAGGACAGCAATCTTCCTCTGAGTGAGGATGAAATCAGCCTATGTCAGGCCATGGGCAAACGCCTGGCAGAAACAGCCATGGCACAATTGTCAGCGGGCTTGATTCGCATCACCAGCGCATGAACCTAATCAAATTTTCTCGCCAGCTGACGCGGCTCAGCTATCTCGCCCTCGTGGCGGTGTTATTGACATGGTATGGTTTGGTGACTCCGGCCCCGTTGGTACTCATTCTGCTACTGCTGCCATTGTTGTTTCCCTTAAAAGGCCTCCTCAAGGGCAATCCCTATACTCACGCCTGGAGCAGTTTCCTGATCCTGTTTTATTTCATTCACGGGGTGGTAGAAGCTTATGCCAACCCACCCGTTCGAATGTGGGCGTTGTTGGAAATCCTGGCTAGCGTGACGTTCTATAGCGGAGCGGTACTCTATGCCCGCCTGCGAGGTCGGGAACTCAAGCAAAAACCGTCCTGAGTTAATCGAGCAATTGACGCACAAACGGAATCGTTAGGCGCCGTTGGGCAGCCAGCGATGCCTGATCCAACCTGTTCAGCAAATTGAACAAACTGTCCATGTCCCGCGGACAACGCCTCAACAAGTACTCGGCCACCTCGTCTTCCATTTCGAGTCCTCGCCGGTGAGCGCGTAACTGCAAGGCGGCCCTTTTGTCTAAGTCTGTCAGCGCCGCTAACTGAAAAACCGGCCCCCACCCCAAGCGGGATACCAGATCCGGCAAAGCCAACGCCAGACCAGCCGGTGATGCTGAGGCACTGACCACCAAGCGGTGACCGGAATCGCGGACCCGATTGTAGAGATGAAACAAGCCTTCTTCCCATTGGGATAAACCCGCCACTGCTTGAATATCATCAACGGCAATCAGGGCTTGCTGTTCCAGGCCTTCCAGTAAAGCCGGCGAGAGCGAGACGAGTTCCTGTAACGGGAGATAGACCGGAGAATGGCCATTGGCTGCGGTCGCATGACAAAGTGCCTGCAGCAAGTGGCTTTTGCCAGTGCCTACGGAACCCCAAAGGTATAGCATTCTGTCGCTGCCCTTCTTCAAGGCCTGTAGCACCAGTTCATTCCCGGCTGGATAGAAGTTATCGAAGGTAGCCGTATCCTTCAGACCAATTCCAAGCGGGAGTTGGGGGTGCTCAACAGCCATGTGGTCATTCATTTCCCGCAGTATCCGGGGGCGGTGGGGGCACAGATTGTGACACCCCATACAATCGTCAAGAGCACATTCATGATGACTTAACTTTCATGGCGGCAGCGCGCCGCGACCAGAGCACGACGTACGCCACGCCGCTGCTCAATGTGGTTACCAGCACAATATAGATGAGCAGGGTCTGCAGAACTGTAAACATTTCACCACCCGCCATGACACAGAGCGCGATAGTCACTAACAGGATCTGACACACGGTGTTGATCTTGCTCAGCAGGATCGGTTCGAACACAACCACCCCAACTATAAATCGATACAAGACGGTGCCGATCATGATCACCACATCCCGCAAAATAACCAGTGCGACCAGCCAAGAAGGTAGTACCCCCTGCCAACCCAGCACCAGATAGCTGGACACCATTAATAATTTATCGCCAATGGGATCAAGGATTGCCCCGAGGCGGGAAGTCCAGTGATAACGTCGGGCCAGGAACCCGTCCAGGCCATCTGACAAGCCAGCGATTAAAAACAGAGGTAATGCCAAATCCCAGCGTTGATCCAGCATGCTCCAGACGACCGGCGGTACCAGCAGGATACGCAGAGTACTAATCAAGTTTGGGATGGAACTGGCCCGCATTTCTTACCCTGCCCCGATTTCAGGTATCACTAACGAAGACGTTTCGGTACCAGACGATATACCAGATTGGCACCGGGATTTATCTTGTTGGGATTCATGCTCCCTGGATTCTTCTCGCCCACAGGAGGACCGGGAAGAATAATCGGCTGTGAGGGCTCAACCACCAGGGTATGACCCAGTGCAATCGCCTGGGAGGCTGCTTGCTGCCCTCGCCGACTGGTGAGGGTGAAGATTACGCTGTCACTACCAATGCTGCGTGGCCGCACCTGAGTGATTGCATCCAGGGAACCGAGATAGTTTGCCACGCGGGTGTAGGCTGCTAAACCGTTGACGCCCTTGATTTCTATCCGAAGTTGTTCCGAACCAATGGCACTGTCTACCTGGGCATAGCGTTGGGCAAGAATTCCCGCCGTTTGACTGACACCGGGCAAAATCGCTACCTCAAGGGACTCACCACTGGTCTGCCAGCTTTGATGCCGACCTTCAGTGTAAAGGGTCCATCGCCCACTCCAACTGTTGGAGGCTGTCCGATAAACACGCCCCACCAGTACGGCTTCCGTCTGGTAACGACTGGATGCCCGTAATATCGCTTCTTCAAAGTTTCCCCAGATATCGGCCACACTGAGGTTAGCGCGATCAGTGAGATCATAAAGCGGTAAGCGTAATGGTAAACCGCGAAGTTTAGCCTGTTCTTCGATAATACGGCGGGCTTTAGCCTGTTTGTCATTGCTGATCAAGGTACGCTTGCGGCGGTCATCCACAACCAACCATAACAAGGTCGCTGGACGGGTACGGCCCCACACCGGCATCTGGTTGTCAGTCAACAACTTGGTGATCGCGCCCTCATCGAAACGCATCCACAGCACCTGTTGCTTCTTCCCGTCCACGTCCTGCTTCTGATAACGAAACCGCTGTGCATAGCGGGTCGGCTGAACCAGTGCGGCCTCGATTACCGGTGATGTCAAAACCTGGTTACTGCCGGTAACTCTCACGAGTACCTGGCTCAGGCCTGTCCGAATAGCTTCTTGACGTGTTTCCCGATCTTGGTTTTCTACCGGTACTGTTGCCAGGTAAAGGTCCTCAATGACCTCGGCTTGCAGGGGTAACGTGAACAACAGGGCTACCAGGGTCATCCATCCTCGCATACTAGATTTTCCTAAATTAGTCATAGAATTAGGTTGATTTGAGTGTCAGCAACATTTCGTCTCTCGCGGTGTCTTGATAGACTACCGCCTGCGATATTATGCACTGATTCCGTAACAAATTGCTGCGGTGTTTCTCAATCTTTCCACAAGCAGGAGTCTTTTGTGGCCTCATCCCGTTCTGACGACAAGCCGTCTCTGAGTTACCGTGATGCCGGTGTCGATATTGATGCCGGCAATGCCCTGGTTGAACGTATCAAACCATTGGCTGCCGCCACCCGTCGCCCAGGCGTTCTGGCCGGACTAGGCGGTTTCGGTGCCCTATTTGAAATCCCCAACCAGTATCGTCAACCCGTACTGGTGTCCGGTACCGATGGGGTGGGCACCAAACTCAGGCTCGCCATGGAACTGGCTAAACATGACACCATTGGTATCGATCTGGTCGCCATGTGCGTCAATGACCTGATCGTCCAGGGGGCGGAACCCCTGTTCTTCCTCGACTACTACGCCACCGGCCGTCTGGACATCGAGACGGCCAGCGATGTGGTCAAGGGGATTAGTGACGGCTGTCTGCAGGCCGGCGCCGCCCTTATCGGGGGAGAAACCGCAGAAATGCCCGGCATTTACGAAGGTGAAGACTACGATCTGGCCGGCTTCTGTGTCGGGGTGGTAGAAAAGGATCGCATTATCGACGGCAGCCGGGTCAAAGCCGGCGATGTGCTCATTGGCCTGTCATCAAGCGGCCCGCATTCCAATGGTTATTCATTAATTCGCAAAGTCATTGAGAAAAGCGGCGCCGACCTGGCTGAATCATTTGATGGTGCGACCCTGGGTGAGCGCTTACTGGAACCGACTCGTATCTATATCAAGCCGTTGCTGAAACTGTTTGAGCAGGTCAATGTCCACGCCCTGGCACACATCACCGGCGGCGGGCTGCTGGAAAACCTGCCGCGCGTCATGCCCGCCGATACAGGGGCGCGGGTGAATACCCAAAGCTGGCAGCAACCGGCCGTCTTCGATTGGCTGCAGCGTAAAGGCAATATTGAAGCCGAAGAGATGTATCGCACCTTTAACTGTGGGGTTGGCATGGTGCTGGTGGTGGATGCCACTGACGCCGACAAGGCGCTCGATATCCTGCAATCGGAAGGCGAAACCGCGATGCAAATCGGAAAGATTGTCCCCGCTACGGGCTCACCCAGTGTAGAAATAACCACCTGACAATGCCCAAATCAACGGCTGATTCCTCCCTTGCCCTGGTGGTGCTCATCTCAGGCAACGGCTCTAACCTGCAGGCCATCATTGATGCCATCAGGGAGCAGGACCTACAGGCGGAAGTGCGAGCCGTCATCAGTAACAATCCCGACGCCTATGGCCTGACCCGTGCCCGCGATGCCAACATCGCGGCAGAAGTTTTGGATCATCGGAACTTTCCGAGCCGAGAAACCTATGACCGGGAACTGCAGGCTCTGATCGATCGCTATCAGCCTGATCTGGTGGTACTTGCGGGGTTCATGCGTATTCTGACCGAAGACTTCGTTAACCATTATCACGGCCGCATGCTCAATATCCATCCCTCCCTGCTACCCAAGTACCAGGGACTCAATACCCATCAGCGAGTACTCGAAGCCGGGGATAATATTCATGGCGTCAGTATACACTTCGTGACGCCGGAACTGGATGGCGGGCCGGTGATCTTACAAGCCGAGGTGCCGGTTCATCCTGGTGACAGCGCCGATGATCTGGCGCAGCGAATACACCAACAGGAACACGTAATCTATCCCCTGGTGATAGATTACGTGTTCCTG
>JAHEIJ010000041.1 GCA_024639445.1 Gammaproteobacteria bacterium | reverse complement strand
CCGGTATGCCATGTTGCTCGGCATAGGCCATGAGTTTTTCGCGCGAATTGAGATCCCACTCACGCCACGGAGCAATCACGGTTACATCCGGTTTCAGGGCATAGGCACCCAGTTCAAACCGAACCTGATCGTTGCCCTTGCCAGTGGCGCCATGGGAAATGGCATCGGCACCGGTCTCATTGGCAATTTCCACCAGACGCTTGGCAATCAATGGGCGTGCAATCGAGGTACCGAGCAGGTATTCACCTTCATAGATCGTATTGGCGCGAAACATGGGAAATACATAGTCACGGGCGAACTCTTCACGTAGATCCTCGATATAGATCTCCTTCACCCCCATGGCCTCTGCCTTGGCGCGGGCGGGTTCCACCTCTTCACCCTGACCGATATCGGCAGTAAAGGTCACCACCTCGCAGCCATAGGTCTCCTGCAGCCATTTCAGGATGATGGAGGTATCGAGGCCCCCTGAATACGCTAATACGACTTTCTTGATATCACTCATGCTCCGCTCCAGTTAGCGAATAACAAATTAACTCAATGGAAACCGGGCGGCATTATACCCGATATCCGACCACCGCCGGACTAAAGACAAAGGGGACACCCGCGTGTCCCCTTATTTAATGACCGCCCTGAGGGAAAAGACTATTTCTTTTTCGCGCGACGTTCGGCACGTTTCAAACGTGACGATAGCCGTCTTGCCAGTTCACCAAACAGTTCTGTCTGGGTGGGATGAGGATGGATTGCCTGTCCCACCTGCTCGAGGATCATGTTGCCACTGACCATCATGACTGCTTCACCAATCAAGGTGTCTGCATGATCTGCCAGGAAATGCACACCAATAACACGATGAGACGCCTTTTCAGCGACGATTTTGATCAACCCCAGGGTCTCACCGGTAATCATTGCCTTGGCATCGACACTCATCGGTACTTTCACTTCCGCCGCATCAATACCTTTAGCTTTCGCCTGTTCCATGGATAAACCCACAAAGGCAGCTTCCGGACGGGTAAAGATCACGCCGGAGTCCTTGTCCTGGTCATAAACCATGTCTTCGCCACTGATGGTCATGGCCGCAACTCGTCCCTGCTGGCCTGCAGTGTGCGCAAGCATCAGGCCGCCAATGACATCACCGACTGCAAAGATATGCGGCACACTGGTGCGGCAACGTTCGTCTGCCTTGATGACACCGTTCTCGATAGCCACTCCGGCCTTGTCGAGTTGTAACGGTGCAAGATCCGGACGCTTGCCGGTAGCCATGATGACGTAGTCGCAACTGAAGCTGCGGGCCTTGCCTTCGGCATCCTCGAAACCCATTTTGATGGCACCCGGCTTACCCTTGATGTCCTTGATCTTGGCTGCTGTCTCAATGGTCAGGCGTGGATCATCATTCAGGATAGCCGTCAGTTGCTTCGCTACTTCCGGTTCCACTTCGGCCAGGATACGATCCTGTCCTTCGAACAACTGCACCTTGGTACCGAAGTCCTGGAAAATTTGCGCCATTTCCACCCCGATGGCACCACCACCGATAACGCCAAGGCGCTTGGGAATCTCCTTCAGGCCCCAGACCGTATCGGAAGTCAGGACACCGCCAGCCTGCACACCTTCTGCGGCACCCGGTATCGGCGGTACAAACGGCGGTGCGCCGGTCGCGATCACCGCCACGGCAAAACTGATACTTTTGGGCGCTTCCGGCTTCCTGCCTTTCGCGCCACTCGCACTTCCCTGTGCTACGCCCGGCATAAACCGAGTATGGGGGTCTTTATGCCCACCGAGAGGCTCAACCGAAACGTTATGGTCATCCAGGAAACGGGCAAAACCCTGGATCACATCGATCTTCACGCCCTTGTCGGTATTCAGCGCCATCTTGCCCCGCTCTTCCAGGACATTGCGACGATGTTTCTCCAGCTTGCTCCAGTCCAGTTCGGGCTTGGTGGTGCCCTTGATACCCATGAGACCGTCGTGGGCCCGATCCCGCATGCGATCGGCGGCGGCACGCCATGCCTTGGACGGAATACAGCCGCGCCACAGGCATTCTCCACCCGGGAACGGGGCATCATTGATCATGGCGACCTTGAAGCCGTGTTCTTTCAAATCGCGGGCGCAATCCTCACCACCTGGGCCGCCTCCGATTACAACCACGTCATAGTCAAAATCGCCCTTGGGCATTTCAAAATCAAACCTGGCCACCTTGGGCGCAGCCGCAATCGCCGGAGCGGAGGCAACCGCCGCGGCGGAAGCATCCAGCCATACGGGACTTTCCACCAGTTCCTTGAACGTGTTGAGGAACTTGGCCGCATCGGCTCCGTTAACAATGCGGTGATCCGCCGTGACGGTCACTGGCATGCCTTGCGGGCCAAGGGTAGAAATGGCAAAAATCGCCGAGGTCCCCGGTGAAGGAATCGCGTCAAAATGACTGACACCCATCATACCCATGTTGGAAATGGTAAACGTCGGGTTGGAGTATTCCTCCGGCTTGAGCCGCCGGGCGCGGGCACGATCCACCAGGTCCTTCCAGCTCGCGGACAACTCACTGAGATCATGGTGAACCACGTCGCGCAACACCGGCACTACCAGTCCCATGCCTTCGGTTTCCACTGCCAGGCCGATATCGATATGCTCACGCTCTACAATGCGATCTTCATGCTGGTACACCGCGTTAATACTCGGGTGTTTTTCAATTGCCAGGGCCGCCGCCTTGGCCAGGGTCACCGTCAGTGAAAAGCCTTTCGCTTTTGATGCCGTCTTTAAAGCATTGGGGTCAATATTGATCGTAACCCTGAACAACGGCATGGAGAGGGAATACTCCATGTTGTGTGCCACGGCCTTTTCCATTGCCGTCATCGGACGGCCGGCACCGGGCACCTGATAAATACGTTTGGTGGCAGTTTTCTGTACTTCGCTGTTCAAAACGTCGGCTGCGACAATGAGGCCGTCCGCACCGGTACCAATAATACTGTTTAGATCGATACCATGGGCACCTGCCAGTTGGCGCGCATACGGTGTCGCCTTACCGCCACGCGGTCGCGGCGATGGTGTAGCACCCGCCGGCATGGCGGGAATACGGGTCTTGTGCTTGGCCTTGCCATGCGGCTCGGATTTGACTGGCTGACTTGCTGCTGCTGTGGGAACCGCCACACGGCCGGCCTTTTTAGAGTCCAGAACTGCGTCGGCTTCAGCCACCAGATAAGCAATGGCCTCACCGACCGGGATGGTGCTATCCACCTCGGCCATGGGACCGGACAGGTAACCCTCACGGAACACTTCCACGTCCATAATGGCCTTGTCGGTTTCCACCTGGGCCACGACATTTCCGCGTTCGACTTTATCGCCGAGACTTTTCTCCCAACTGACCATCACCCCTTCAGTCATGGTGTCGGAGAGTTGGGGCATCTTGATGGCATAGGCATCAGCCGGTGCCTGTTCTTCTACAACGGCTTCCTCAGCCACAGTTTCTTCGGCCTCAACAGCTGCTGCCGTAACAGGCGCCTCGCCTTCTGCAATAACTTCGTCAGCTGACGTAACCAGGAATCCCATGGCTTCACCAACCGGTACCGTGGCATCCACTTCCGCCAGTGGTCCAGAGAGGTAACCTTCACGGAACACTTCCACATCCATGATGGCCTTGTCGGTTTCTACCGTGGCAACGATGTCGCCCCGCTCAATCTTGTCACCAAGATTTTTCTCCCAGCTCACCACCACCCCTTCGGTCATGGTGTCGGAGAGCTGAGGCATTTTAATTACATATGGATCAGACATAAATTCAGTATCTAGTCTCGAGTGGTAAGAGGCGAAGATGTTTTTGATCCGTAATGGTTAACACCCACACTCTCCCCAACTGTTATTTTTCGAACGAACTTACCTACTGCTACCAGTAAATGCCGCTTAAATCTTACCCATTACCTTGAGCGCGCCATGATAGACATCATCGGCGCTGGGTATCGCCGCCTTTTCCAGTTTGGCGTTATAGGGCACAGGCACGTCGGCTGCGTGGATACGAACCGGCTGGGCATCGAGGGCATAGAAACAATCCTCGGTAATCACCGCCATGATTTCCGCACCCACGCCAACCGGCGCTTCATCTTCTTCCGCAACCAATACCCGGTGAGTTTTCTCGACCGACTTGCGAATCGATTCACGATCCAGTGGTTTGAGGGCACGCAGATCAAGTACTTCCGCACTGATACCATCTGCCTCCAGCCGTTTGGCCGCCTGCAGGCAAAGATGCACGCTGTAGTTATAACCAATCAGGGTGATGTCACTGCCTTCACGTACCACCTCGGCCCCTTCCAACGGGCGGAAGAATTCCTCATCCGGGATATCTTCCTTCAGGTTATACATTTGTTCATGTTCGATAATGATCACCGGGTCATTACTGCGTACCGCCGACTTGAGCATGCCATAGGCATCCAGCGGGCCGCGCGGCGTAACGACGCGCAGACCGGAAGTACTCATAAACATGCGGGCCAGGCGGGCCGAGTGTTGCGCCGCCAACTGGTGGGCTGTGCCACCCGGAGTCCGCATGACGATAGGACAGGAAATCTGACCGCCAGACATGTAATGAATCTTGGCTGCGGCATTGATCAGGGTATCTAGCGCCAGCAGGGCAAAGTTAATGGACATGATCTCGATAATCGGCCGCATGCCGGCCATTGAGGCGCCGATACCGATACCGGTATAGGAATTTTCTGAAATCGGCGTATCGATAATCCGTTCCGGACCATACTTGT
Organism: Gammaproteobacteria bacterium; assembly: GCA_024639445.1. Taxonomy (GTDB): domain Bacteria; phylum Pseudomonadota; class Gammaproteobacteria; order UBA6429; family Thiohalophilaceae; genus JAHEIJ01. The sequence continues at coordinate 7,602 of JAHEIJ010000041.1, read as the reverse complement.
CATACAAGCCAAAGGTCGCCTTGTAGGTCCCGCCGGCAACACCGATATCTTCCCCCATGGCGATAACCAGCTTGTCGTTCGCCATTTCTTCATCATGGGCGCGACGAATCGCTTCCCAATATGCAATTTCTGCCATGTTCTTCCCCAGCTTATTTATGTAAAGGACCAACCCAGCGTGGATCCGGGTTATCGTCCAGTACGTATTTTGTCAAATCTTCAACTTTCGGTTCAGGACTCTCTTCCGCGAATTTAATGATGTCGTTTTCAATCTCATCATCAATTTCCTTTTCCATCGTCTTGATATCGGCAGCCTTGATAATGCCGGCTTCGATTAACCGTTCAGTGTAAATTTTGATGGGATCGCGTTTCTGCCATTCGGCTTCTTCTTCCTTGGTACGGTAGCCCTTTGCATCCGACATGGAATGACCGCGATAGCGATAGGTCATAAATTCAATGAAGTACGGACCTTTGCCGCTACGCACAAAGTCAATGGCCTTCTTAGAAGCTTCCATGACAATGTCAATATCCATGCCGTCATGCTGGCTGGCTTCCATGTCATAGGCACAGACCCGCTTGTACTGATCCAGTACCGCGGTGGAACGATTAATATGCGTCCCAATCGCATACTGGTTATTTTCACAGACGAATAGCACCGGCAGATTCCAAACCTTGGCCATGTTCATGGTTTCATGGAAAGTACCCTGGTTATTGGCGCCGTCACCCAGGAAGCAGATAGCAATCTGATCGGTACCTTTGTGCTTGCAACCCATTGCCAGGCCTGCCGCCAACGGGAATGGCTGACCAACCAGTGCGTAACCACCCATAAAATTCTGGCTGGCATCAAAAATATGCATGGAGCCACCACGACCCTTGGATGAACCGGTTTCCTTACCATACAACTCAGCCATGACTTCGCGTGGCGCTGCCCCAGTCTTGATGGCATGAACATGGTCACGATAACCAGTGATCACATAATCGTTGTCCGCACCTTGCCCGGTTCGGGCCATTTCCAGAACGCCGGTCGCGACTGCTTCCTGGCCGGTATATAAATGCAGGAAGCCACCAATTTTGCGTTCCATATAGGCTTCAAAGGTACGATCTTCAAAGCGGCGGTAAAAAATCATCTCCCGCAACAGGCGTTTTTTGTCCGCGTCGTTCATAGGGATCCTTTATGATGTAACGTATGGGAACTCTCAGGCGGGCGAGTTTGCGCCGTCGCCTCCAAATCAAAGCGGCGTATGATCGGGCTTTTAGCTCTCGAGGTCAAGAATGTCGGTTCGAAAAATTCCTGTCGAGAACACTGAAATATCATATAATTGAACAACTTATATAATAATTAGCCATCCAGTCACAGAACTGAAAACCTAATATTTATGCTGCTCAGGGCCCAATATCACAGGAAATATACATAGAAATATGTCGCAGGAACTTATTCTAAACTGGTTGGACCGCATGAGTGAATCTGTCAACAGGCGGGATTTGGATGCCCATATGGAGCTAGTCTCCAAGAAGGTGCTGGTTTATGGCATTCCCGAGCAGGAGTCACTCGGTTATTACGACTGGAAACGACGCAGACGCAATGAATTTTACAAAAACCGTCTCGCCAGTCTTACTTATAACAACTTAAATATAAAGACCATAACCTTGCGACGCCTGGGCTTCCAAGTTACAGAAATCATGCAGGCAACAACAGGGCAGAGAGTCCAGATTGACAAGGAAATAATACTGGAACAGGAAACAGATAACGAATGGCGAGTGGTGGAGGAAACCATCAAACACTGGCATCGTCTCAAGAACCAGGATGATCACCGATGACTAAACCAAATTTCCGCACAGAGTATGACAGCATGGGGGAACTTCAGGTGCCCGCCGACGCCCTATATGGTGCCCAGACTCAACGCGCGGTGGATAATTTTCCCATTAGCGGTCTCACCATGCCGAACACCTTCATTCGAGCACTGGCACTGGTGAAATATGGCTGTGCTGAAGCCAATCTCAAGCTGGGTTTGATCGATCAGAAAAAAGCGCATGCCATTCAGTCTGTGGCGGAAAAAATCATCGCAGGCGACTATCTACAACACTTCCCCATTGACGTATTCCAGACTGGCTCAGGCACCAGTACCAATATGAATGCCAACGAAGTCATTGCCAATCTTGCCAGCACTGAATGTGGAGAAAACATTCATCCCAATGATCATGTCAACATGAGTCAGAGTTCCAATGATGTGATCCCGACTACGATCCATGTCAGCGCTAGTCTGGAGATCAGCCAGAAACTTATCCCGGCTTTATTGCATCTAATCAACACCCTCGAAATCCGAGCAGTAGAACTGCAAAGCGTAGTTAAGACTGGCCGTACCCACCTGATGGACGCGATGCCACTAACCCTTGGACAGGAACTCGGTACCTGGAAGGATCAAATTCGCGACAACCTGAATCGAATTAATGAAAGTCTCAATCGCTTACATGCCTTACCTCAAGGTGGTACCGCCGTCGGTACGGGCATCAATGCGCACCCGGATTTCAGTATCAATGTGGCGCGCGCCCTGGCCGAAAAGACCGGTATCGCTTTTAAACCCATGACCAACCCTTTTGTCGGACTGGCTTCACAAGACACTGCGGTAGAAATGAGTGGCCAGTTAAAAACCCTGGCCGTCACGCTAATGAAGATCGCCAATGATCTACGATGGATGAACAGTGGCCCACTGGCAGGTCTTAGCGAAATTGAGCTCCCTGCACTCCAACCGGGAAGTTCGATCATGCCAGGAAAAATAAACCCGGTAATCCCCGAAGCCGTGGCCATGGTTTGTGCCCAGGTCATCGGGAATGACAGTGCCATAACCATTGGTGGTCAATCGGGTAATTTTCAGTTGAACGTCATGCTTCCTCTTATTGCCTACAATCTGCTGCAAAGCATTGAACTCCTCAGCAACGCAGCTCGACAACTGGCTGACAAAGCTATCGATGGTTTCCAGGTTAAGCTGGAAAACATACAACTTGCCGTTAATCTCAATCCGATACTTGTTACTGCCCTGAATCGGGTCATCGGTTATGAAAAAGGTGCTGCCATCGCCAAACGAGCCTATGCCGAAAGACGCCCGGTACTGGAGGTTGCGTTGGAAATGACGGACTTATCGGAAGAGCAACTGAAGAAACTGCTTGATCCTACACTCCTGACACAGGGAGGAATCGGTTGACCGGCCGTAATGTAATATGAAGTTTACTACATCAAGCTAATTATAATATTTCACCAAATCACTCAGTTCTTGCCTTGAACTTACCTACACTACAACAAAAATACATATGGACCGGTCCGTTACGGTTCAGTCATTGGGTCATGGCAGTCGCGGTTGTTGGCCTGCTGGTCACGGGCTGGCTTCAACAGCACGTGGTGCAGCATTTCCAGATCGCACTGGATTACCATTACATTTTTGCTTATGCACTGACTCTGGCATTGGGCCTGCGATTGTATTTACTAGTCAGTTCACCCGCCTCCGCTGCCAACTGGCGCGATCTCATTCCAAGTCGGCGTAGCATGAAACAAGCCATGGCCATGTTACGTTTTTATGTTTCGTTTGGCCGTACCCCCCTGCCTCACTGGTATGCACACAGCCCTTTGTGGGGCCCTGTTTATTTATTCATTTTTATTTTACTGTTAATCCAGATCCTAAGTGGTTTTTTAATCGGTGCTGGCCATCACACCCTGTTTATCAAGCTGTATGTGCTGCATCATACTACTTCCACAAGCATCGCAGTCTTTGCCCTGTTACACATTATCAGCGTATTTTTGCATGATCTGAAAGCAGGCACTTCTGATGTCTCTGCCATGATACATGGCTATCGCATATTTAAAATCGAAAAACCCGACATCACGACTACTGTGCAAACGGTATCGCTGGATAAATTGAAGCAAAAAAAGCCTGATTAATTGTCATGCGCAAAACAAAGTCTCAGGATCGTTGCAGTTGGTGTGGTGAAGATACACTTTATGTGGCTTATCATGATCTGGAATGGGGAGTGCCCCTGCATAATGACAATAAACTGTTTGAATTCCTGATCCTGGAAGGTGCACAAGCCGGACTAAGCTGGTTAACGATTTTGAAAAAGCGCGACGCCTATCGCAAGGCATATTACCAATTCGATGTAGAGAAAGTAGCCCGGTTCAATTCCCGCAGTATCGAACGCTTATTAAACAACCCCGGCATCGTGCGTAATCGCCTTAAAATCGAAGCCTCGATTGATAACGCACGCGCCTTTCTTGAGGTGCAGGAGGAATTTGGCAGCTTTGATAAATTCATCTGGCAATATGTGGATCATCAACCCAGACAGAATCATTGGCGTCGCCTCAGGGACATTCCTGCTTCAACGAATGAATCAATACAGATGAGCAAGGATTTACAGCAACGCGGCTTTCGCTTTGTCGGCCCAACAATATGTTATGCTTTCATGCAGGCAGTTGGTATGGTCAATGATCATGTTGTTGACTGTTTCCGCTACAAGCAAATTGCCAAAACCAGATAATCACATCGGTAATATTTGCATGAGCAGAATACAATCACTGCAACACTTTTTAAGCATTGAACCCGAGCGTGTGAGCCACGCGGAAAAGTTTGTCTCTGCCCTGGGCGGTTTTCTTGGAATTCTGCTTATTGCCGTCATTACCTATCAGACTACAGGCGTTGATGGGACTGTTGTTATTGTTCCTTCCATGGGGGCCTCAGCCGTTCTGCTGTTTGCCGTCCCCCATGGCAAACTTTCCCAGCCCTGGGCTTTAGTTGGCGGCCATATCATCTCGGCCTTGGTTGGTGTTATCTGCTTTAAACTGGTTGCCGATACTTTTCTGGCTGCAAGCCTGGCGGTCGGTGTTGCGATTGCTTGTATGCATCTGCTGAACTGTATTCATCCACCCGGCGGGGCCACCGCCCTTGCCGCGGTAATTGGCGGATCGGCGATTCATGAACTGGGCTTTGGTTACATACTGATACCCATATTCATTAACACGCTAATACTATTAATCGTTGCCGTCGGCTTCAATGCTTTCTTTCCCTGGCGTCGCTATCCGGCAAGTCTGGCGAAAAAAACTACACTACCTGGTCATGCCGAAGCGGGAGCGATCGATATGTCGGGTATTAGCCAGGATGATCTCGACTATGCCATGGAAAAAATCAACCTGCTGATTGATATCACGGCTGAGGATCTGATGAAACTATATGCCTTGGCATCCAAACATTCCCAGAGCAAGCAATTGCAGGCCAGCCAAATCAAACTGGATCACTATTACAGCAATGGCCTGTTCGGAAAAATGTGGCAAGTACGGCATATCATTGATGAATCAGCCCACGCCGACTCCACAAAAGATAAAGTGATTTACAAAATCATGGCGGGACCGGGCCGACGCAGTACGGGTACTTGCTCACGTGAAGAGTTTGCGGCCTGGGCCCGTAATGAGGTCTTGCGCAATGAAAATTCCTGGCAGCGTGCAGACAAAGATGAAGCAGTGACAGAACCTGACTCATGAAAATTATTTCAAGCCTATGTTGATCACATCCCGAAGCCCGGTTTCATGTCATAATACGATTTATTTCACTCAAGGTTTCCCATGCCGGATACAACACTGACTATTACCCGCCCAGATGACTGGCATTTACATGTACGCGATGGTGAGGTGCTCTCGAATGTTGTGCCTCATACTGCACGTTGTTTTGGCCGCGCCATCATCATGCCGAACTTGAAGCCACCGGTCACGACTGTACAACAGGCCCTGGAATATCGACAGCGTGTTCTTGCAGCCGTGCCGAAAACGCATGTATTTGAGCCATTAATGACGCTTTATCTCACCGACAATACCAGTCCGGTGGAAATTCACAATGCCGTCGAAAGTCCGCACGTGCATGCTGTCAAATACTATCCGGCAGGTGCCACGACAAATGCCGATTCCGGTGTGACCGACATCAGTCACACCTACGCCGCGCTAGAAGTTATGGAAGAATTGGGGCTGCCCCTGCTCATTCATGGCGAAGTCACAGATCAGAAGGTTGATGTTTTTGACCGAGAAGCGGTATTTATCGAAACCGTATTGATTCCGCTACTGCAACGCTATCCTAATCTACGGGTTGTACTGGAACATATCACCACCCAACAGGCTGTCGAGTTTATTCTGGCCACGCAGGACAATATTGCCGCCACCATCACCGCCCATCATTTACTAATGAACCGAAATGCCATGTTTCAAGGCGGAATTCATCCCCACCACTATTGCTTGCCCGTACTGAAACGTGAACTCCATCGCCAGGCGCTAATCAGCGCCGCAACCAGTGGCAGTCCAAAATTCTTTCTCGGCACTGACAGTGCCCCCCATGGAAAAACGGCCAAGGAATCTGCTTGTGGTTGCGCCGGGATGTATACCGCCCATGCAGCCATAGAGTTTTATGCTGAAGCATTTGAGCAAGCCGAAGCGTTGGATAAACTGGAAGGTTTCAGTAGTTTCTTCGGGTCCGACTTTTACGGCCTACCGCGCAATACGGATAGCATCACACTCAGCAAGCAAGAGTGGAACATCCCGCAAACATTGGCATTTGCTGATGATGCCCTGATACCTTTACGTGCCGGGGAAAACGTGGGCTGGAAATTATTGAGTGATGATCCGATATCCTGAATACAAAATCGAACTCAATCAAAGGGACATATGCACAAGTGAAGCTCAGTAGACCGGGCTGACTCGATAACCCTTGTTCCGTAACAGATTCAAAAGCCCATTTTCTCCGGGCAAATGCAAGGCCCCAACTGCCACAAAGGCGTTACCCTCACGCAAACGCGGTTGCATACGCTCAAGCATCCGGTAGTTACGCTTGACAACAACCTCATTGTTAAACATATCAGCAACTCGATCATCCCCACCCTGCATTGCAGTATTACTAATCGACTCAAGGGCTTTCAGGTCTCGCCTGAGATAGGCATTAATTAACTGCTCAATGATCCGACCCAATTGATCATGATGAGCAATTGCATCCCGCAACATAGTAATTTGTAATTCCGGGGACATCGTTTCCAGGGCGCCCACCTGTTCAGCGATTGTTTCAAGTCCATACACCCGCTTACCCGCTGCTGCAGCCTGATGATAAAGCGTCATATCTAGGAAAATACCGGTTTGTGGGCGTGGCAGGCTCAGTGTCGCCGCTGCGGCCCAAGGTTTCATGCGTTGCACCACAAGTTCCGGCATGCCATAGGCCGCCAGTAACTGGACAGTTTGCTTATACAAAGCAGGGTCAAGCAGTTGTTCGAGACTCTGCCCGTCAGGCAAGAGGGTCGCCTGACTTGCCAGCATCAGGCTGGGTAAGTCCATTTTGACTTCACCGCTGAAGCTATCCGCCTGTTGAAAGACTTGTGCGATACTTGCTGGTACGTTTGTCACTCGTACGTCATCACTATGAATGGTACCCAGTAAATAACTTGGCTGATTAGCCGCGCCTTCAATGCGCCATAGAATACCTTTCTCGTCGGCGGCCCAGGCAACCTGGCAACTCAAGCAATAAATGAATAACCATATTAAGGCGCGATATGTCGCACTGAATCGCTTCATGATTTCCACCTCGACTTCATAAC
>JAHEIJ010000040.1 GCA_024639445.1 Gammaproteobacteria bacterium | reverse complement strand
TTCCGGTGGAGTCTCGGTAGGAGATGCGGATTACGTCAAAGAGACCCTGGATAAACTGGGCCAGGTTAACTTCTGGAAGATAGCCATGAAGCCGGGCAAACCCCTGGCCTTTGGCAAAATCAAACAGGCCGTGTTTTTTGGCTTACCGGGTAACCCGGTTTCCGTAATGGCGACCTATTACCAGTTTGCCCTACCCGCCTTGCGCCGCTTGAGGGGACAAAAGCAGCTCACGTCGGTCATTATCAAACTGCCTTGTAGTGAACCCCTGAAAAAACGCCCGGGACGGACGGACTTTCAACGCGGCATCATGGAATACGATACTGAGGGCAACCTCAGCGTGCGCAGTGTTGGCATGCAAGCCTCACATATCCTGAGCGGAATGAGCCGCGCCAATTGTTTCATTATCCTGCCACGCGATGCCGGTGATGTGGATGCGGGAACCCTGGTTGAGGTACAACCTTTTGACGGCTTGATGTAAGCGGGTCAGCACCAGGTGCTGACCCGCTGTATTAATTTTAAGCTTGTTGCGATGACTGCTCTTCCGCGACCTGCTTTTGTACCTCGGCCATATCAATCTCCCTGGCCTTGCCAATCAGTTCCTCAAAGGACGAACCCGGCAGGGCGCCGGCCTCCGAATAAAGAATAATCTGTTCACGGAATATCATCAGGGTCGGGATGGAACGAATATTAAATTGCGCCGCGATTTCCTGTTCGTCCTGAGTATTGACCTTGGCAAATACGATATCGTCATACTTCTCGGATATTTCTTCATATACTGGACCGAAGGACTGGCAGGGACCACACCATGGCGCCCAGAAATCAATGATCACAAAATCATTATTGTTAATCGTGTCTACAAGGTTTTCATTTGTCAGTTCGAGCGTCGCCATGGAAATCTCCTGGGGAAAATAATATTCGGATAAATGCAATAATTCAGTTTATGGGGAGGTAAACCGGGTTTTTCAAGCCATCCCAGTATAGCGGAACACCGTTGGATCAACACCTGATATGGATCAACCAGTACCAAGGGGGGAGGTTTCGCCGGTTTGTAAATAGTGACGATAATCACACAAAATTAGCCCATGATCGAATACCAGGTCATCCGGTAATTCGCTAACAGGCGTACAGCGAAGATTTTTTGCGTCATCCGCCGCCTGTGGTACGCCTCGCGCTTCGGCAATATACACGGGACTGACCGTATGGCCGCGGGGATCACGTTGTGGGTTGGAATAACAACCCAGCAGAACTTTCAATTTCACATCAAGACAGGTTTCTTCACGTGCCTCCCGCACCGCCGCGTGCTCGAGGGTCTCACCCACATCGACAAAGCCACCGGGCAAGGCCCAACCAAAAGGCGGATTGCGACGTTCAATCAGAACAATGGACCTCTCAGGTCGATCTATCAGTTCAATAATGATATCCACGGCTAACAGCGGTGTTTCCGGTCGAAACGCCATTTTGTTACTACTGATCATGCTTGTTAATAAAGCGAATAATCCGGCGGCGTTGACGTTTATCCGGTCGCTTTGTCGGAACCGGTGACATCAACTTGGTCTCAGCCCGCATGACTTCTCGCTGTTGAATACTGTCCGCATCTTCAGAATAAAGTCGACGGGCTTCCGTTGCCGGCCCTCGCCGTTTTGCCAATGCTTCCACCACTAACCGCCAATGATATTGGTCCTTGGTGATCACGATGGTATCTCCCACCCGTATGGTCCTGGCTGGTTTAATTCGCTGGCCATTGACGTGCACATGACCGCCGTTGATCGCTTCCACTGCCAGGATGCGTGTTTTATAAAACCGTGCGGACCATAACCATTTGTCCAGTCTTTGCGCTTCTGTCATCGGTATAACACTTATTTGGAACAGACAACCTTGCACATCTCGGGGTTTTGAATTAACACTTTAGCATAGTTACAACACCCTCCATTGCGGTATGATGCGACGCGGAGTTCATTATGTCAGAACACGAATTAGATACCCACCATACGCGTAAGTTGCTTGCCGGCCAACTATCCCGCTTTCTGCCAGCAGAGGCGGTGCTCACGACTGAGGAAGACCTGCGGCCCTATGAATGTGACGGGCTTTCCGCCTATCACCGCTTACCGCTTATGGCCGTTCTGCCGGAAACTATCGAACAGGTTCAGGCAGTACTACAACTGTGTCAGCGTGAAAATGTGCCGGTAGTCGCGCGCGGCGCGGGTACCGGCCTATCCGGCGGGGCCCTGCCTCTTAGTAATGGTGTGCTCCTCAGCCTGGCGAAATTCAATCGCATTCTGGAAGTCGATCCCATAAATCGCACCGCCCGGGTCGAGCCCGGTGTACGCAACCAGGCGATCAGCGAAGCGGTTGCCTCCCATGACTTGTTCTACGCACCCGACCCCTCCTCCCAAATTGCCTGCACCATCGGCGGTAACGTGGCGGAAAACTCCGGTGGCGTGCATTGTCTGAAATACGGCCTCACGGTGCACAATGTGCTGCAGGTAAAACTGCTTACCATTGAGGGAGAGGCATTAACACTGGGCGGCAGTGGTCTGGATGCACCAGGATACGATTTGCTCGCACTGATGAATGGTTCTGAAGGCATGCTGGGCATCATTACCGAAATCACCGTGCGCCTCCTGCCACGTCCACAACAGACCCGCGTCATTATGGCAGGCTACAATGATATCGCCCATGCAGGTGAAGCCGTAGGCGCAATCATTGCGGCCGGCATAATTCCTGCCGGCCTGGAAATGATGGATAACCCGGCGATCCGCGCAGCGGAAGCATTTGTCCATGCCGGCTATCCGGAAGAGGCTGCGGCGATTTTATTGTGTGAGCTGGACGGCACGGACGAGGAAGTCAACGAACAATCGACCCAGGTTGAGCAACTGTTACATCACAGTGGCGCCTCTACCCTGCGTGTTGCCCATGATGCAGAAGAACAACTGTTATTGTGGAAAGGGCGCAAGGCGGCGTTTCCCGCCGTGGGTCGCATCTCCCCCGATTATTACTGCATGGATGGCACTATTCCACGCAAGCGTCTGCCGGAAGTACTCACCCGTATCGGCGAGATGTCCAAAGAGTATGGCCTGCCGGTTGCCAATGTGTTTCATGCCGGTGACGGCAACCTGCACCCCCTTATTCTCTATGATGCCAACCAACCCGGTGAACTTGAACGCACGGAAGAGCTGGGTGGCAAGATCCTTGAACTGTGTGTAGAAGTCGGCGGCACAATTACCGGCGAACACGGTGTCGGCATAGAAAAGATCAATCAAATGTGTGTGCAGTTCAAACCCGTCGAACTGGAATATTTTCATGCCGTGAAGGAATCTTTTGATCCGGACCATTTGCTAAATCCCGGTAAGGCGGTACCGACCCTGCATCGTTGTGCTGAATTTGGCGCCATGCATGTGCATCATGGTGAATTACCGCACCCCGAACTGGAACGGTTCTAATGAACGGCGATGACACGCAAGTCTTACAGGCAAAAATCCATGACGCCCTGGCACGAGGTACGCGCCTGCAAATTGAAGGTGGCGGGTCAAAATCCTTTTATGGGCAAACGATAACAGGCGAGGTGCTTTCCACCCAACGGCACCGCGGTATCATCAACTACGAATCCACCGAATTGGTGCTGACTGCACGCGGCGGGACGCCGTTGTCAGAAGTTGAGACAGCACTGGCTAAGCACAACCAGATGCTGCCCTTTGAGCCACCGCACTTTGGTGATGCGGCCACGCTTGGCGGAACCATTGCCTGTGGCCTATCCGGACCGCGTCGTCCCTATGTGGGTGCGGCTCGAGACTATGTTCTGGGTTGCCGGGTGTTAACCGGTAAGGGTGATGTACTGCATTTCGGTGGTGAAGTCATGAAAAACGTCGCGGGCTATGATGTCGCCCGACTTATGACCGGTGCCATGGGCACACTTGGAGTGCTGTTGGATATCTCCCTGAAAATCTTGCCCCAACCGGCCAACGAAGTGACTTTAGGATTAGATATGTCACCCGATGAAGCGCTGCAGGCCATGAACCATTGGGCGGGTCAACCGGTACCCCTGTCAGCCGCAGTGCATGATGGCAGTTCACTCATGATGCGCTTGAGTGGGGCCGCCTCCGCGGTAGCCCATGCCCAACAATTGATAGGTGGCGAACCATTTGCGAATAGTAAAGACTATTGGCTATCAATTCGGGAACACACGCACCCCTTCTTTAATGATACGCGTCCCCTCTGGCGACTCTCCCTCGCCCCCGCTCATCCACCGTTAAAGCTTGAGGGCGACACGTTACTGGATTGGGGCGGCGCACAACGATGGATGCTAAGCAGCGAAAGTCCTGAAGCCATACGGCATGCAGTGGAAGAAGCCGGCGGCCATGCCACCTTGTTTAGCCCGCATGAGATAAATGCCGATATCTTCCAGCCATTACCCGGCGGCTTGAAACAATTGCATCAACGCTTGAAGCATGCATTTGATCCCGACGGCATTTTAAATCCTGGCCGCATGTATCCCGATATGTAATCTCCCATGCAGACGCAACTGACTCCAGAAATTACTGATACCGTCGCAGGTCGTGAAGCTGATCGTATCCTGCGAACATGCGTCCATTGCGGATTCTGCACCGCCACCTGCCCGACCTATCAATTACTGGGTGATGAACTTGATGGACCACGGGGACGAATCTACCTGATTAAGCAAGTCCTTGAAGGCCGTCCAACCACTCGCCATACGCAAACACATCTGGATCGTTGCCTCACCTGTCGCTCCTGTGAAACAACCTGCCCCTCCGGCGTAGACTATGCCCACTTACTCGACTATGGGCGAGACAAAGTTGAACAACTGGTTCGACGCCCCTGGTGGCAACGCTGGCAACGCAACCTGCTACGTTACTTTTTACCCGAACCCGCGCGGTTTACACCCTTGTTGCGGCTAGGCCAGTTCTTCCGGCCTGTGTTACCCGGAGTGATTAAAAAACAGGTTCCTGCCCCGGTCAGGGTCTTACCCTGGCCTGAACAAAAGCATGCGCGCCGCATGATCCTGCCGGGAGGGTGTGTGCAACCGTCTCTCGCTCCCGATATTGATACTGCCACCGCACGGGTACTGGATCAGCTAGGCATTCAACTCATTCAGGCCGGAGGTTGCTGTGGAGCTGTCAGCCATCATCTTTCCGCCACGGAGCAGGCAAAAGACTATGCCCGCCGCAATATCGATGCCTGGTGGCCACATATCGAAGCCGGTGCCGAAGTGATCGTCAGCAATACCAGTGGCTGTGGCGTGATGCTCAAAGACTATGCACATCTGTTGAATGACGATCCGAATTATGCGGACAAGGCGGAGCGCATCGCCGGTTTGAGTCGGGATATTGTTGAAGTGCTGGAAGCGGAAGACCTTAGCAGCCTCAAGCCAGTGGCAACGGACAAGCGTATCAGTTTCCACTCACCCTGCACGCTACAACATGGCCAAAGCCTGGCCGGACGGGTTGAAGCTCTGCTGCAGCGTGCAGGTTATGATTTATTGCCCGTACGTGATGCTCACCTCTGCTGCGGCTCGGCCGGTACTTATTCGATTACACAACCGCAACTGTCTCGCCAGTTACGGGACAACAAACTCGCAGCTCTGAACCAAGGGTCCCCCGATTTTATTGCCACCGCCAATATTGGTTGCCTGTTACATCTCGCAACCGCCAGTGACATCAGGGTCAAACACTGGATCACGCTATTCGATACCGGGGTTGAAAACGGCTGAAGAGGCAGTCTCGGCAATAAGCCTGATAGATTCGGAAAAGCTGTTGTTAAAAAATCTTAATTCGTGGATGGACGAGCAGTCACTTCACTGGGTTGTATTACTGCCTGCGCAGATTCGTTATCTTCATCCTCTGTCTTTCGCGGAATACGCGCCACCATATTTTCCGCAATCTGGCGGGCAATATCGTAGAAAGTGATACCCTGCTCGGTGTAGGTTTCCGTTGAGTAATTCATTTCTTCATAACCTTCCCAGGCAATCACTCCTTCTTGCGTATCCCAGATTTGCAGAAATACCCGCAGGTTGGCTCGCTTGGTTTCCAGCACGCGTAAGCCGAATATACCAAACCGGCCTTTTTCTCCCTGATCGAAACCAGATAGATTTAATTGCGCAATATAGCGGGTACCGGTAATCGCACTGATTTTTTTTAAACTGCTATAGTTGAAAATACCGGTCTGCTCGTAGTGTTCATACATTTTCATGTATTCATCCAGCAAGCCGGCTTTGTTAATAGCACTCAGCGTTTCCGGTAAACTGACCACATGAATATCCGGGCGTTGCTCCCGTAGTACTTCAGCAAATGTCAGCGCCAGGGACTGACGATCCTGTTCCCGGCCCGTAATGGAAGATGGTGTTGTGAAAGCAATCCCATTCTCAAAAAGATCATCTGCTGTGAGATTAAACGCGCGGTGTTCTTCAGTGGTGTATATTTGATATGAGCAGGCACCATGCAGCATCCCTGCCAGAATAATCAAGCCGAATCGCATGCTGCGAATCAATATCTGGTTGTAAATATCCATGCCCACTTTACTTTCATAATATCCGGTATACTTCCTTACGCCCTGCCCTATGTTCGCTAACCATACCCGGAATTCGGCAATAGTGCCAACCCACTGCAATCCCGGGTTATAATTGCGTCTCAACCCTAATGAGAACCCGTTCAAAACAATGAGTCTGCAATTCAGTGAACAACCCGGCCCGCGTGAACGACAGCTTCACCGTAAATACCATAACCCTTTGTTTGCAGAGGCTGGCGCAGGGGTTACCCAACAAGATCTGGAGATCGCCCGCCAGGAAGACCAGGCCGAGCTGAGGCAGTTCCTGGAAGATTTCAAGGCCTTGATCCAGGAAGCGGCGGAGCTCAAGCCCAATACAGACAGCGAAATCATTCTTGCCATAAAGGACCGCCTGGATCAATGCTATACCCTTTGCTGTGCCATACCGGGTGATCATCCGGAAATCAAGACCGCGATCAACCAGCTGATCCAGATCATCATGGAAGCCGTGCGCCAGGGTGCAACCAATGATCCCTTGGCCTTGAGCAACCTGGATGAGGAAGATATTGCCCGTCAAACACATCAACAATTACTTAACCATAAACTTATTGTCGATCTGCTACTACCTGACTCGCCTATCAAAGAAACAGAATTACTGCCCAGCCTGCTTGGTGAAAAACCTGAGACAGTGCAAACAACCCTGCAATTATTCGACGTGGAACAACTACGCTTATTATACGACGCAGGTAAAACCCAACTCGAAGAACTTAAACGCAAGGGGCATGACTTACCTTCTGCCTGGGCCAACCTGGCATTATTTGAAAATGCCTTATTGGAAACAACGGACACACCGATGAACTAACTATGTGCCAATCACTGCATTGCTGCGTTTACAAAAGCCTGCGCAAACAAGAGACTTTTCTTTTTGTGTTGCAAGAAGATGATTTTTCCAGAGTACCTGAGCCCCTGCTCAAGGCGCTGGGCGAAGTTGAGAAAGTCATTAACCTGGAATTAACACCACAGCGCGCAGTAGCTCGGGGTGATGCGCGCTACATTATGGATGATTTACTAGAAAAGGGATTCCATCTGCAACTACCGCCGACTGAGAAACCTGAACCTATTAATTCAGGGCAGGAAGAAATCACTTGAATATAGAGAATATGTTCATCCCTGAAGAGGGACGCGTTACCACACTAGTTTTAGAAGTTAGCAAGCAGTCTGGTTAATCGGCTGTATCAGAAGTAGCATCCTTACCTAACAATCCACGTAAAAATTTTCGCCGCTGTTTGCCTTTTTGTTCTGTTGATACAAATTTCACAGGTTGCTCGAGAACTTGCTCCTGGTATCCACCAGCCGGTGTCAACAGTTTGGTCAAAGCCTTCATCGCAGCATCGTGCGCCACTTGTTGTGATTTGTACTTTAATGTCGGTGAAGCCAGGGTAATAAAATCATAGCCACCCACTTCATCATCTTCGCCAACGGTAAACACATGTTCACCGGATGGGAGCTCATGTGTAACTTTTTCCCCAAGCGGTACGGCGGCGGCAGACTTCTGCTCTGGCAATAAAATGACATTAATAAACCAGGGTGTGATGAGCACGCCGAGCCAACCCTTGTCCGTTGGTTGAAAATCCACGGCTTCCACTTCAAGATTATGATTATAGATAGGAAGATCACGCATACCGGTTTCCCCGATATGCGTGAAACGATGAACAAGCTTTGTTATTCGATCTTCCCTGACTTGATCAGACATGAGTTAACTCATGTGCCAATCAATAGCAAAAGACCTGTACCCAGCAGGCCAACCCCCCCTGCACGCATCAACACGACCTGAGACGATTTCTGAAACCCATAAGCCAGCATCACACCTAAACCATGTAACAGGATGGTAGCAAGCGTGAAGCCTGTGACGTATGCCATGGGCGATGCCGCCAGGGGCATTTCAACACCGTGGGCAAAGCCATGAAACAATGCAAACACGCCGACAATGATACTTGCCAGTAGCGGCATAACGCGCCATTTCATTGCGATGATCAATCCCAGCACCATCAGCGAGGCAGCAATCATCGGTTCGTAAAACGCAAAACTGAGGCCTGCCAGTCCAAGGTTTGCTCCCACCAGTAAGGTCAGCACAAACACCAGCGGCACCTTCCACAAGGCACTGCCGCCAAGTTGGTAAGCCCACACCCCCACCGCCAGTATGGCTAACAGGTGGTCGATACCGAAAAACGGATGTCCCAGTCCACTGCCCAGTCCACCAATCTCACCTCCTGTGGTATGTGCCGATAACGGTTGCACAGCCAGGAGCAGCATTATTGCCATCAGAGTGCGGGTTAATTTATCGCGATTCATGATTTGCTTCCTCAAGCTTCTGTCATTAACGAAACATTCATTTTCCATGCTTCCGGGTCAAGTTGTTCCACCTCATATCCGGCGGCCTTAATGTGTTCAATCACTGTTTCTGTCAGCGCCTGCAACCGGTCCGCCACCATCTCCGACAGACCCAGGTGGGTCTCCAGGCTCAGGGGCTCCATGCCTACCACCGTCACGTGGTGGGGACTTTCATTCATTAATGTCAGGTTAGCAAGAACATCAGACAATGCCAGTTGATGGGGCGATACTTTGTTGCAAAGAAAGGCCGGCACTTCTTCTCCTGTCAACACAACTTCCGTGCCAGGTGGCTTACCGGTACGGACCGCATCGACCACAATGACATGTTCCCGGTTACGCATGTCCTCAAGTAAAGACATGCCGGAAGTCCCGCCATCAAGCAGTTCCACCTCGTCCGGCACCCGATAGCGTCGTTGTAAACGTTCGACCACGGCGACCCCGACCCCTTCATCCTGCAACAGGATATTCCCCAGGCCGAGTACCAACACGGGCGCATCTACTGTTTCGGTATCAGTCATGCTGAAAGTATGAACAGCGGCATCCATTAAAATTTAACTCCGCACTGGGCACCGACACCTTGCACACGGGTGATTTCCTTCTGCTCCGTATCCACCATGTGGATTGCGCAAGCCAGGCAGGGATCAAATGAGTGAATAGTACGAATCACTTCAAGCGGCTTATCCGGTTCAGCGACTGGATTATCCATCAGCGAAGCTTCATACGGCCCTGCTTCATCAGCCTCATCCCGTGGGCCGGCATTCCAGGTGCTGGGTACCACGGCTTGGTAATTGGCAATCTTGCCATCGCGAATCACTGTCCAGTGTGACAGCACACCCCGCGGCGCTTCATGGAAACCTACTCCACGGACTTCACCTTTCGGGAAGACCGGTTCATTAAAGGTGTCGTAATCGCCTTTGCCGATATTTTCCATCAGCAAGCCCCATTGATTTTCCAGGGACTCGAGTATCACCCCGGTCCGCACGGCCCGTGCGGCATGTCGACCAATGGTTGAATGCAGGGCCGCGACCGGAATTTCCGCACCGGCAACTGCACCCGCCATATCCAGCACGGTCTTCAGGTTACGCGTGGTGGGTTCATGGCCTGCAGCCGCCATGGCCAATACATTAGCAAGGGGTCCAACCTGGGCACGTTTGTCATTGAAGGTCGGCGCTTTCACCCAGGAATACTTGCCGTCATCCTGGAAGTCGGTGTATTGCGGAATGGTTTCACCATCATAAGGATGCAGCGCCCCTTTTCCGCCCTCATACCAGGCATGTTTGACACTTTCTTTAACACCCCCTTCAAAGAAGGCATCCTGGTAACCGGTAATCGGCTTGAAGGTACTCAGATCGGCATTCTGGATATAGCCGCCGGGCAATTCAAACTGTGTACCCATGGTATCCAGCGGCAGATCAGGCACCGACAGATAATTGGTCACACCCGCACCATACTGGGTCCAGTCCGCATACATGGCACCAATCGCCGCCACGTCGACCATGTAAACCTTGCGTACGAAGTCGCCGAGTTCATCAATGATTGACTTGATAAAGGCCAGACGTTCCAGGGTGAGAGTTGATTGACTGTCCATATTAATGGGGTTGGCTACACCGCCCACCGCCAGGTTTTGAATATGCGGTGTCTTGGAACCCAGTACGGAGACAATCTTGTTGGCGGTACGTTGATAATCCAACGCCTGGAAATAATGCGCCACGGCAATCAGGTTGATTTCCGGCGGCAGTTTCATGGCCGGGTGGCCCCAGTAACCGCTGGCGAAAACCCCAAGCTGGCCGCTATTGACGAAATTCTGTAACTTGGCCTGAACATCTTTAAATACGGTCGCGTTATTCAACGGCCAGTCAGACAGGCTTTGAGCAATTTGCGCGGCTTTTTCGGGATCGGCCTGCAGGGCGGAGACAATATCAACCCAGTCCAGCGCCGAGAGTTGATAGAAATGCACAATGTGATCATGTATGCCGTGTGCCGTAATGATCATGTTGCGGATGTACTGGGCATTGAGCGGCACTTCCAGTTTAAGTGCGTTCTCCACCGCGCGCACCGAGGCAATAGCATGCACCGTGGTACAGACGCCACAGATGCGTTGCGTGAAAATCCAGGCGTCACGAGGGTCGCGGCCCTCGAGAATGAGTTCAATACCACGCCACATCTGCCCAGACGACCAGGCTTTGACAACCTTACCGTTATCCACCTCGCAATCAACACGCAGGTGGCCTTCTATTCGGGTCATCGGGTCAACGACGATACGCTTTGCCATGGTTTGCTCCTTAACAGATTCTATTATGCGCTACGCGGTTTGTTTGGCTTCAGCTCGAGGCAAAACCGGTAGTGTTTTTACAACTATCAGGTACAGCATAACTTCGAGTGAAAAGATACCCACCGTCACCATGATTTCACCGACTGACGGGAAATAATGCCAGGTGCCACCCGCAAACGGGTGATACCCAACGATGTAAGTATTGATGCGATAGATTGATCCTGCCAGTAATAAGCTTACCGCTGACAGGAAGATCAACCTGGGACTGTTACGATTCGCCGGATTAGCCAGTAACAGGATGGGTATCACAAACAGTATGTTTTCAACCCAGAACATAATCGAATCCAGGTCGCCGACAAAAGCCAGGCCCAGCGCACCGCGCCAGAGCAAATCACCAAACCGCAATAGCAGGTAGAACCCGGTGACAACCAGCATCACCTTGGTTAATTTTCCCAGCAAGTCCGTTTCCAACGGTCGACTCAGTCCCAGCGAAGCCAGCATGGATTCAAACGGTACAATGGCATAGCCCATTAACAAGGCACTGATTAAAAACAACGGGGGCAACAAGTTGGTCTGCCACAGGGGAGATATCTGATTGCCGGCAACCACCGCCATGGTGCCGAGGGAAGACTGGTGCATGGTGGGGAGCAGAATTCCTATCGCGATGACCAGGAACATCACCTTGGATAACTTCTGCTGCGCGTTTTTCAGTCCGAAACGCTCGAGTACCGCCGGCGAAAATTCGACCATTAACACCACGATATACGCCATCACGCACCAGGCCACTTCCAGCATCACCGAATTCAGATGAACATAGCCGGGCCATAACAAAGTATAGAACTGCCAGTAACGACCCAGGTCGATCATCACCGCCATACCACCCAACAGGTAACCAAACAGGCCGGCCAATACCGCCGTGCGTATTAAGGGATGGTATTGCCCCTTGTTAAGGACATAGACCAGTAACGCCACCGCATAACCGGCACAACCAAACGCCGTGCCAACCATGACGTCAATCACGATCCAGATCCCCCAGGGGTAGCCATCGCTGAGGTTGGTGACCGCACCCAAGCCAAAAATAAACCGCGCTGCCAGGAATGCCATGGCAATCAGGAATAAAAAGGCAAAGAACATGAATGGCTTGGTGACGATCTTGCCACCCAGTGGTGCATGTTCGCTCATGACTCTCCCCCTTCAC
>JAHEIJ010000252.1 GCA_024639445.1 Gammaproteobacteria bacterium | reverse complement strand
CTCGGCGGGGATGGAAACCTGTTTCGTTAACCTGGTAGAACCGGGTGACAAGGTCATCGTCTGCCAGAATGGCGTTTTTGGCGGGCGCATGAAAGAAAATGTGGTTCGCATCGGTGCCACGCCGATCATGGTGGAAGACGAATGGGGAAGCGTGGTGGATCCCGGCAAACTGGAGGACGCCCTGAAAGCCAATCCCGATGCCAAGGTCGTGGCTTTTGTGCATGCGGAAACCTCCACCGGTGCCCAGTCGGATGCGGCGACCCTGACCAAACTCGCCCGTGAACATGATTGTCTGACCATAGTGGATGCCGTTACCTCACTGGGCGGAAGTCCGGTGAAGGTCGATGAGTGGCAGGTTGACGCCATTTATTCCGGCACCCAGAAATGTCTGTCGGCACCCCCCGGACTCTCGCCGGTCAGCTTCAGTGATCGTGCTGCCGACGTTGTACGCAACCGCAAGCATCCGGTGCAAAGCTGGTTCATGGATCTCAATCTGGTGATGGGCTACTGGGGTGAAGGTGCGACCCGCGCCTACCACCATACCGCGCCCATCAATAACCTCTATGGTTTACATGAAGCCCTGGTGATCCTGCAGGAAGAAGGGCTGGAAAATGCCTGGGCCCGGCATGAACAGAATCACCAGGCCTTGCGCGCCGGTCTGGAAGCAATGGGCATGGGTTTTGTAGTGAAAGAAGGCGATCGTCTACCGCAACTCAATGCGGTTACCATTCCTGACGGGGTGGACGATGCGACAGTACGCGCTCGTCTGTTGAAGGAATACCATCTGGAAATCGGTGCCGGCCTGGGTGCCCTGGCGGGTAAGGTTTGGCGCATTGGCCTGATGGGGCATGCCAGTAATTCGCGTAATGTGCTCTATTGCCTCTCCGCCCTGGAGAATGTGTTATCCGACATGAAAGCAAAGATTAATACCGGTGTCGGTGTGGCTGCCGCCCAATCCAGGCTGGAGCTATAGTCAGCACACTCGCTATTAGACTGCGGTAATTCAAAAACGGGGCGTTCATATCAGAGGGCCCCGTATTTGTTTTAAAACATTTGGAAAAAACCGCCGGTGCCCAGCAACAACAACGCAATTGCCAACACGTAGACCAGGATCGAGACGGCGCGATTGATTTCACGCAGCGCGGTACCCAGCCATAACAGCAACACGCCTACCACCAGCAGGATGACGAGTATCATGATTTTCTGGTTTTGTCTTTATAATGCTCGGCCAGATACAACCAGGTTTCGATTACCGTATCCGGGTTCAGCGAGACACTGTTAATTCCCTGTTCCATTAACCAGAAGGCGAAGTCGGGATGATCGGAGGGTCCCTGGCCACAGATGCCGACATACTTGTTCTGCATGCGGCAGGCTTTGATGGCCATGCTAAGCAGGGATTTCACTGCATCATTACGTTCATCAAACAGATCCGCCACCAGTCCCGAATCACGGTCCAGACCCAGCGTAAGTTGGGTCAGGTCATTTGAGCCGATGGAGAAGCCGTCGAAATGGCGCAGGAACTTGTCGGCCAGCAGCGCGTTGGACGGGAGCTCGCACATCATAATAATCTTGAGATCATTAATGCCGCGCCGTAGATCGTTTTCCTGTAACAGGTTGATGACGTTTGCGGCTTCTTCGACGGTACGCACAAACGGAATCATGATGGCGACATTGGTCAAACCCATTTCATCGCGTACTTTCTTGAGGGCAAAGCATTCCAGTTCAAAACATTGCTCGAAGTCGCGGGAAATGTAACGGGACGCACCGCGAAAACCGAGCATTGGATTTTCTTCTTGCGGCTCATAGGCTTCACCCCCCACCAGGTTGCGATACTCGTTGGACTTGAAGTCCGACATGCGCACAATCACCGGCTTGGGCCAGAAAGCACCGGCAATGGTGGCAATGCCTTCGGTGAGTTTTTCAATAAAGTAGCTGACGGGATCGGCATAACCGGCCATCATTTCGGTAATCTTTTGTTGAATGGCCTCCGGCTGGGTTTTGAATTGCAACAGCGCCTTGGGATGGACACCGATGGTGCGATTGATGATGAACTCCAGGCGCGCCAGACCGACACCATGATTGGGCAGGAACTGGAATTCGAACGCCCGATCGGGCGTGCCCACATTCATCATGATCTGGAATGGCAGTTCCGGCATGGATTCGAGATTGATTTCCCGAATATCGAAGGCGCGTTGGCCCTCGTAGATGTAACCGATTTCACCTTCGGCGCAGGATACCGTGACGGCCTGGCCATCCTGAATGAGATCGGTGGCATTGCCGCAGCCCACGACGGCGGGGACGCCTAGCTCGCGGGCAATAATGGCCGCGTGGCAGGTACGCCCACCGCGGTTGGTTACAATCGCGGCAGCACGTTTCATGATGGGTTCCCAGTCCGGGTCGGTCATATCGGTGACCAGGACATCACCCGGCTGGATGCGTTCCATCTGGTCGATATTCTCAATGACCTTGGCAACCCCGTTACCGATGCGCTGACCAATACTGCGCCCGGTGGTCAGCACAGGACCACGTTCGTGTAACTCGTAACGCTGCAGCACATTGCCCTTGGTCTGGCTTTGCACGGTTTCCGGACGGGCCTGCACGATATATATACGACCATCGACTCCGTCCTTGGCCCATTCGATGTCCATGGGCCGTTGATAATGCTGTTCAATCGTTACCGCCTGGCGCGCCAGCTCAATCACATCCTCATCGCTTAGGCTGAAACGACGTTGATCTTCCTCTGCCACCGGTTCGATCTGGGTGGACGTGGCATGGCCATGTGCATCGGTAAATATCATCTTGTTTTGCTTACTACCGAGAATGCGGCGCAGGATAGGTAAGTTTCCCTGGGCCAGCATGGGTTTATGAACATAATATTCATCGGGATTAATGGCGCCCTGCACGATCATTTCACCCAGGCCATAACTCGAGGTAATAAAGACGACATCCTCAAAGCCCGATTCGGTATCAAGGGTGAACATAACGCCGCTACTGGCAAAGTTACTGCGCACCATTTTTTGAATGCCGGCGGAGAGGGCGACCTGGCTATGGTCAAAACCCTGATGCACACGATAGGCGATTGCCCGGTCATTATATAAAGAAGCAAACACCGCATGGATTGCGGTTTGAATGTTCTCAAAACCCTTAATATTCAGATAGGTTTCCTGCTGGCCCGCGAAGGAGGCATCAGGTAAATCCTCGGCGGTGGCAGAAGATCGTACTGCAAACGTGGTATCACTGTCGTATTTTTCGATCAGTTCCTCGTAAGCCTGTTGCAATGCCATTACCAAAGGCGGGGGAAAAGGGGTGTCGAGGATCCATTGCCGGATTTCTTCACCGGCTTTCGCCAGGCCAACCACATCATCGACATCAAGCTCCGCCAGACGTTGGGTGATACGCCCACTTAAATTGTCAGTGGCCAGAAACTCCCAGTAGGCTTCAGCGGTGGTTGCGAAACCACCCGGAACATTGACGTTTGCAGAGGTGAGGTTACCAATCATTTCTCCCAGCGAGGCGTTTTTACCACCAACCTGGCCGAGATCCGCCATACCAATTTTATCTAACCAGAGTATATAATCGGTCAAGGTACTATCCTTAATTAACGGCATTATTATTCTAACTAGAAAGTGTAGTGACCATACCCCACCTATGGCAAATAATAAACGCACGGTTTTTTTTGTATCCGACAGCACAGGCATTACGGCAGAGACATTTGGTCATAGTCTGCTGAGCCAGTTCGAATCGATCCAGTTTGAAAACATTGTCTTACGTTATATCGATGATCTGGCCAAGGCGGAACAGGCCTGTCATCAGATTGAGGAAGTCGCTAAAACCGATGACCAACCGCCA
>JAHEIJ010000251.1 GCA_024639445.1 Gammaproteobacteria bacterium | reverse complement strand
AGCCGCGACATGGGTAACCCGGTGCGGGCGGATATACGGCTGACCACCGGCAGGAACAACGCCGCGGCGCCAACGTTTTGCATGAAACTGGAAATAAAGGCGACGGTGCTGGAAATCAGCGGTATAACGCGCTTTTCAGTTGTACCACCGATTTTAAGAATAAAATTGGCGACCTGTCCCATGATGCCGGTTTTATCCAGGCCTGCCCCGATGATCATGACCGCGATAATGGAAATCACTGCATTACCGGCAAATCCGTCAAACAGGTGTGCGGGATCGACCAGTGGAACGGAGAGACCCAGATTCTCACCAAACAGGCCGGTCAGTCCCAGTAAGACCATGATGGTTATCGCCGCCTCGTCGACGGGGATGATTTCAAAAGCAAACAGGTAAATGGTTAACAGTAGAATGGATGTAACCCATGCAACTTCAGTGGTGGGAACCACGTTGCTCAATACGATGCCAATAATGACAAAAATAATGGCGGCGATTGCGCGCTTGATGGTTTGTTTGCTGTTGATTGCGACGCTCAAAGAAATTTCCCCAGATTTGCTTGATCAAAAATGAAAAGGGACATCAATCCGGCGGCGATTGCCTGAAGTCCCTTTATGAGAAAGTATAAATTAGCGGGGCATTATATATCCTATTACCAAACTGATAAAGGCGCTGGTATGATGAGGAGATAACTTTGTTAGGGGAGGAATTAATGGAAGCGTTGAAGCAGCGGTTTTTGCCTTTTCTTGACTGGATTGGTCAGGTTCGCGATCCAAAAGTCTTCCGGGCGGATCTCATCGCTGGTATCACCGTTGCCCTGGTTCTGATTCCCCAATCCATGGCCTATGCCCAGTTGGCGGGCCTGCCGGCCTACTACGGCTTGTATGCTTCGTTTCTGCCCGTCATCGTGGCGTCATTATGGGGTTCTTCGGCGCAACTGGCGACCGGCCCGGTCGCGGTGGTTTCCCTGCTTACAGCGTCAACCCTGGCGGCCTACGTGACGATTGGGTCGGATGAATTTATTGCCATGGCCATCGTGCTGGCCTTGCTGGTGGGAGTGGTGCAGTTCCTGCTGGGGCTGTTCCGGCTCGGGGTTATCGTTAACTTCCTGTCCCATCCGGTCATTCTGGGTTTTACCAATGCGGCGGCCTTAATCATTGGATTATCCCAGCTCAACAAGATTTTTGGTGTGACCAAGCCGCGGAGCGAGTTTTTCGCCAATGACATTTATGAGGTCATTCTGCAGATTCCCGATACCCACATTCCGACTCTTATCATGGGCGTGACAGCAATCGTGATAATGTGGAGTTTGAAAAAGTACATACCAAAAGTACCGGGCGTGTTGGTTGCAGTGGCTTTAACCACGGTTGTCAGCTGGTACTTTGGTTTTCAGCAGCATGGCGGCCAGGTGGTGGGAGAAATTCCGGAGGGTTTACCCAGCCTGAGTATGCCCCAACTGAGTTGGGATATGGTGGTTAAGCTGCTTCCCAGTGCCTTTGTGATATCCCTGGTCGGGTTTATGGAAGCCATTTCCATTGCCAAGGCCATGGCCTCGAAATCCAAGCAACACATCGACCCGAACCAGGAATTGATTGGGCAAGGGCTCGCCAATATGGTGGGTAGCCTGGGACAGTCGTATCCGGTGAGTGGCTCGTTTTCCCGTTCCGCGGTGAATTTTAATGCCGGCGCAGTGACCGGCATGTCCGCGGTATTCACCGCGTTGGTCGTATTGATCACATTGTTGTTCCTGACACCCTTGTTATTTCACTTACCACAGGCGGTACTGGCTGCGGTGATTATGATGGCCGTGTTTGGTCTTATCAATTTCAAGGCGATTAAACATGCCTGGCAGGCTAACGTTCATGATGGTTTGGCTGCCATTGTCACTTTCATCGCCACGCTGGCGTTTGCACCACACCTGGATAACGGCATTATGCTGGGTGCGGGACTCGCCATTGTGTTGTTCCTCTATAGAACCATGAAACCACGGGTGGCGATCCTGGGCCGATACAAGGACGGTACGTTGCGAGATGTTTCGGTTAATCCGGATCTGGGAACCGACGAGAATATTCTGGCGATTCGTTATGATGGTTCCCTCTATTTCGCCAATGTGTCTTTCTTTGAAGATGCCATCCTGGAAGCCCAGGCTCACAAACCGGAAGCTCATTTTACTCTCATTGTAGGTGACGGTATTAATCAGCTGGATGCGTCCGGGGAAGAAGTATTGCATCATGTCATTTCACGGCTACGTAACAACGGCATTACCGTGGTATTCAGCGGTCTTAAGAAGCAGGTACTGGATACCCTGGAACGGACCGGTTTACGCAAGACGATCGGTGAAGAGAATATTTTCCCGACAGCGGATCAGGCCCTGGAGTCGATTTATTTACAACTTGATGCTGCTGCGGGTGGCCCCGTCTTTTGTTCGCTGCGTCCCGGTTATGATCCGGATGCTGAATACAAGCGTGCGGACAGCTAGATTTTATTAGTGACCAGAACTGGCTGGTTAACTAGTCCCTGTCAGTTTTATTCATTTTCTTTTGACCTCCACTGATTTCAGCTACATTCCTGTTCGTGCCATTGCGGCAGGAAGCCGGGCCAGAATTAATCGTTCGTTATTCCGACAAGTTGTTCCGGTAGATTATTTTGTTGTAATGATGCGCCAAACCTTAAGACCGTATTAACAACAGCAACCAGCCAGTGTCTGCTTGTTCAAGGAATGGCTTGCTCAGGCAGCAACGACAAGAAAACCTCAGGCATAAAAAAAGCCCGGCATAAGCCGGGCTTTTTTTCTACTACTCAAGGTTTTACTGACGTACGGCGGGACCGTTCAGATTAATGCCGTTGCTCATGAATGTATGGAAATATTCGAGGTTATTGTATTTTACACTCTGCGCTTTCAACGGTTTGGCACGGACCTGCTTGTTACAACCACCATAACGGCGTTGCAGGGTACCGAAGCCGGCAGTACCGCCTTTGCCCTTGGCCCATTTACGACGCCACACCGGGAAGTGCGAGGTTTGACCCAGCCCGGCGCTGAGCAGGTTACCACGCACCATCATGCCGGAGTTATATACGTGGCAGTCCGCACAGGCGAAGTTGAGCTGGCCGCGTTTGGCATAGAAAGTGGTTTTACCATCGTTGTAAGCGGCGAGGGCGGCCTTAGTGTTAGGAACAATAACATTCTGCTTCTTGCCGCGTGAGGTGTAGGCCATATAGGCGCCAATGGCGGGCAGGTCACCCTTTTTCCATTTGAGCTTTTTGTGGCCATTTTTTACCACACAGGCATTGATATCCTGTTCCAGGGTGCGAACCTTACCGCTCTTGTTGTCAAAGTAGGGGTAATCATGCTTGATACCTACTCCGCCCTTTGGGAAACATTTGGCGATGCCAAGCTTCATGAAAAGCTTTTCACCCTTTTCCAGACCTTCTTCGTAAGGTGGGAACTCTTCCATTTCTTCCCATTCGAAACGACGCGCGGCGTCCAGTGCATAAATACCGTTACCATAATCCTGGAGTTTTACCCCCGGGAATTTCTTGAAGTAGTAGGCACGGAACTGTTTCAGGTCCTCCTGGGGCGAAGCCTGAGCCGGAACGGCCGCAACTCCACCAAGCACCGTCAGTGCGCTAATTGCAATTAGGAATTTTTTCATTTTTATAACTCCTGTCATCCTGTTTATGGATTGACGTTTAATTATTTAATCTTCGCATCTGTGGCATCTTTACCGCCGGTGTTATCAACCCAGCTGATGCTGACGGCATCGCCGGCCTTGCCACCTTTGAAGCTGAAAGACAGATACGGATTTTTGGATACGGCCGGGCCCCATTCGGCGACGAGCACATTCTTGCCATTGTGCTTGC
>JAHEIJ010000250.1 GCA_024639445.1 Gammaproteobacteria bacterium | reverse complement strand
TGGGAGCACTAGGGGCGCTTGAGGCGGGGTCTGGGCCTGATCCACCACCACCACCACAGGCAGTTAGGTTCAGTAATATTAAGAAGAGAAATAAAAGTAGAAATTGCCGTTTCATGGTACACCCCCCTATGCAATCCATAACTTTATTTTGTGTATTTTTTATTAATATCTCGATTATCACTTCATTATTAGGTTAATCAAAACGCGATTAATACTTACATTTGGTCTGATCCATCATCTAGAAAGGATAGCTCCAGTATGCTGGATATGTCTATCAGACATTCTCATGACAAAGTCAGAGGCAATTCAGACATTAATGATGGCAACAAGTTTCGAAATTCCATTCGTAAACTTTGAGTACAGGAACAATAAAAGCCTGTTTTGGAAAGTTCTCTTGATATACATCCTTGTCATGTTGCGCGCTGATCTATTGACCGACTGGAGCAGTACGGCATTATCTGAGGCATGAGTTGGAAAGGTAACTAGGGGAAAATGCTACGTTTTGGTGCTTCTATTCCAGTCTGAAGCTAAAATGAGTAAGGGGTCAGCTGTGCAACACTCGACAGCAGGCCATTATCGATGTTCGAGAATATATGGCTGAGTAATAAAGCTCACTGCGGTTGCACTTGGTGCTGGATTATAAAATGCCAATAAATCATGAAAATGGGATTAACGAAGTGTCTGGATCTTATTGTCCATTTCAAAATCAGCTGGTCCGTTTAGCCCAAGTCACCTCCAAGGCCGATATCGACCCGCGTGTTAATGGTAAATTCAGTTAATTGCTCAAAGAGGTTAAAATCACTAACCTACCTATATCACCTTCTACGATTAAATCCTGTCCGAAAATTGAAGTAATTACCAAAGTTACGCCAGCGGCGGCCACCTACAAACCGCGAAGATAGAGTGTCCTTAATGGCAGCACGACAGCTATAGCGTTTATCACTTATCATTTATTTCAACTTTATAATTCAATAATATACACCTTGGGACGCCACAAAATAAAATGTCCGACTTTAGTCGGCATTTTCCGTTTTAAACATCTTGATTTTTACTAGATGGGGAGGATAAATTGATGTTAGTTATTCCTTCGGCCTGATTTTATACTCATTCTAAAAAATAGAAGGATGTAAAAATACCTGACTGTGGTATATGGATATGAAGCGTGATTTCAAAACCGGCATATTGTTAATCGCCATTGGCTTTGCCGCTACGATTGGTTTGGTCGTTATAACCGGAAAACAGGCCGTAGCAACGAATGAAATACCGAATCCTGCTTATGGGTTTGGATTTTGTGTATATAAAACTGCTGGTGATATTGAAGTTTGTTATGAATCGGTCAAGCGATTACATACAGACATGGAATATCGTCATTGCATGCAGGAAACGCCATATCCAACCGCCTGCCTGGATGGCGATGAAGTGATTGAAAGTTAAACGCGAATAATCTCCGGGGCTTGTATTAATGCTCTGAACTATCCTCCCTGCGTATGATGCACTCGGACGGCGCGTCAATGCCTAGCATCGTAGTGTCTGGCGTTGTATCAAGTATGCTGATCTGAATAATTTCACCCATGGGCGTTGTGATAGAGAGACTTTCCTGCTGCTTGCGTGACAGGTCCAGCATTGTGACTTCTCTGTCTACAAATCGCTCATAACGCAGGAACTGGCCAATTGGCTTGTGTGAATGCAACATGTCGTTTCCCCCGCTTGATATTGATTACATTGTGATATTAGCTAATTTCAGTTCATAAATATGAAATTCCACATCCCTTAATTTCTGTATAGCTAATATTTATATTGATTTATATACGTAGAATTACGGACTGCTGATTTCTCTTGTCAAGAAAAGCAATAAAATAGTTAGCAACACCCGGGTTTCAGCACTATTGGCCCAGTTTTTCGACTTGAAATAGGTAAAAAACCCGAGCACGCTATACTAAGAAGTAACAAGGTTCATCTGTTACTGTTTTTTAGGGAGGATGAGAAAATGGATGAGGAAACCAAAGCATTGTTAAGGAGCATTGCTCATCATATCAGGTGGGTGATTGCCTTGCTGGTTGCGATCATCGCACTATTGGTCGCTGGTGTACTGGAATAGTACGTTATAAATAGAACAATTTTCTCTCTTTGGACGTGTTGAGACGATGAAACAACACCACATCGATATTATCGGGATGCCCTATGTACCGGGAGTGACGCAGGGTGCAATACAGCATGGCGGTGAAACAAATATTGCCAATCGTATCCTGATTCTGCAGCAACAGGATATCGATACCATTTTTGAGCAACCTATTGGATTTGTCGTGGTTGAAGGGGCGCCGTTCTCCCATACCATGATTCGTTTTATGAGCATGGGGATTCCTACGGTCATTATCAGTGAAGAGCAGGCCGAATTACTGCAAGAGGGCATGACGATACTGCTCAATGGGACTTCAGGCCACATTTCGACGAAGATTCCAGATATCACCCAGCCTGAATCCGAGTCATTGCCTATATCAGACCATCTCGTTACGACAACTGACGGGGTCGCCGTATCTATGCGTGCCAGTGTCCGTAATCATGAAGCGGCGCAACGATCGCGACTGGAAGGCGCGGAAGCGATTGGTCTGGTCCGTTCGGAATTCCTTAACCCGGACGACGGCAGCGTACCTGATAGTGCGTTCTACGTGCATGCCTTTGGGCAAATCTGTGAAGCAGCAGCGCCATTGCCGGTGACCATCCGTTTGCTGGACGTGGCGGCGGACAAGATTCCGGCATGGATGCCCGCCCTTGACAGTGCGGGAGGGACGCTGGGATTACAAGGTGTCCGTTTGTACGGTATCGAACCAATGGGTAGTGTGTGTCAAGCGCAACTTGCCGCGATTAACCGCCTGAGTGAACGATATGCGATTCGTGTACTTATCCCTTACCTGGTTCGGCACGAAGAACTTTGCTACTGGAAAGGATTCATTCGACAGCACCTGTCGGAATCAATACCGCTTGGTGCCATGGTGGAAACGCCGGCAAGCGCATTGGATCTTGCCAATTGGTTCGATCAAGTTGATTTTATCGCTATCGGGTGTAATGACCTGATGCAGTGTCTGTTTGCAGCGGATCGGGATCGCGGGGAATTGCGTGATTACCTGGATCCCTATGCACCGTTATTATGGCGATTCATGCAACAAATCGCGATAAGTGCCGTAGCACAGCTAGAGAGGATTCAACTGTGTGGCGTGCTGGCACAATTGCCGGGCGTGTTACCGATTCTACTGGGGCTGGGTTACCGGGCCTTTTCGGTTGAAGCCACGTTGCTTCCCTATTTGCGACAGACCATCACGACAACCCATATTTCCGAGGCACAACGCCTGGCCCAACAAATTTGTGCGGCAAGCGAATCCCGCGAGGTGCTTGCGTTGCTTGGGTTGGACACCGGGAGTTATCAGCCGTTTCTAATGCCATAACGCCCTGGCAAGCTATACCCCGGTATTGGCCAGCATGCGAACTGCAGCGAACAATCCATAACAGACTTGCGCCAGACGCGGGTAGTCCAGTTTTTCCGCGGTATCATTCGGGGAATGGTAATATGGATAGCGGTAAAACGCGGTATCCGTGACCATCAGGGCTTTATAGTTTTGTCGCCAGAAGGATAAATGATCACTCCAGGCGACGCCGGGAATAAAGGAGAAGGTGGCGACGTGCTGCAGGGGAAAATCACTAACCTGGCGAAAGGCACGTGCCAGTTTCAGCATTACCTTACGGGAACCAAAATTGGTTACGAAACTGATAAAGTTCCCGGTGTTCGGATAAAAGTATTTGAACAATGTGGGATAGGCCTGACTGTGCGATTCGCTGGAGTAGTAACCCATGGTTTCCAGCGCCA
>JAHEIJ010000249.1 GCA_024639445.1 Gammaproteobacteria bacterium | reverse complement strand
AGGTAAGGTCAGCGCGTTTTAAATACCGTTCAGGCGCATGGCGCCGATAAGCGATACCGAGTAATGCCGCCCAGGCTAATCCCAGTAACATGCCACCAATAACATCCGTGAGCCATTGCGCACCCAGGTATAGGCGTGAAAAAGCGATCAGTGAAATTAACAGGCTGGCAATAATGTAAATGGTCAGGCGATAAGGAGGTCGCACATCACGCGCCAGTAAAATCGCCAGGAAACCATATGTCGCAGTGGCCAGGGTGGCATGGCCACTTGGATACGCATAGCCCTGTAACATGTCCATCCCTGGTGGGCGAGGTAAGGCATAGAACTGTTTCAACAGTTCCACCAGCAACAAGGGAAAGATGAAAGCAGCCAGCCAGTGCCATAATGCCAGGTATTGTTTTGTAATTAACAGGTATATCGCGGTCAGCACTACCAGGCTAGCAAGCAGCCTGACATCCCCCATCGCGGTGATGAACACCATCGCATGATCAAAGGGCGGATTATGTAGTGCCTGCAGCGAATGAAACACCAACTGGTTCAGGTTGTGCATGAAGGGAAAATAGCCTGCCAGTTGGGAGAGCAGTATAAACCCGATGGTGGCCAGCAGGAGTATCAGCGCCAGCAAACTTAAACCACGCACTTCCGGGTGGTCCGGTTCAATCAGGGCAGCGGGAATAACACCGGCGAGAGGATGACGCCGGCTCCAGTTAACCAGTCTTGCCATTAGCGCATCGCTTAACGGGATAAACCATAAATAGCCAAGCCGGATTAACCAGGCGATTAACCACAAGCCGAAGACCAGTCCGGCCAGCAATAAGGTAAAGCGCCCGGCGAACTCCGAAGCCAGTTCCAGTGAAGTACCGAAAATAATACCGGGCAAGAGATACAATGGTGCCCAGAACATGGCAGAAAGGATGTTGATTACGAAAAACTGTTGCACGGGCATTTTTAGCATGCCGGCAATCGCTGGAATAATCGGGCGGAGTGGCCCTACAAAGCGACCAAGTAACACACTCTTACCGCCGTGTCGCTGGAAAAAAGTTTCGCCCCGATTCAACAAATCCGGATAGCGGGAGAAAGGCCAGAGTGTGACAAGATTTCGATTGTACTTAACCCCAAGCCAGTAACTGATGCCATCGCCGGTAATCGCACCAAGAATGGCGGCGATCACCGTGGGACCGAACGACAGATAGTCGAGCGCGATCAAGGCACCGAATCCGACCATTAGCAAGGCGCCGGGAACAATCAGTCCCACGAATGCCAGCGATTCCCCGCAGGCAACGACGAACACAAACAACAGGCTGATGAGGGGGTTTTGCTGTAGCCAGTCAAACAGAGCTGTTAGAGAGACTGTATCCATATGGTAAGTCGCTTAAGTAAAATTCGGCCCGGCAAGATGCTGCTGGGCCAAACAAAACGCGTCATTAATACTGTGTATTACTAATGATAAAGATAACTCACAGTGTCGCCAGTACCTTGTCTGCTGCTGCCAGGGTGTCAGCAATGTCATCATCGCTATGGGTGCTGGAGACAAAACCAGCTTCATAAGCCGACGGTGCGAGATAAACGCCTTCCTGTAGCATGCCGTGATAAAATTTCTTGAACCGCTCGATATCGCAGGCACTGACCTGGGCGAAATTAGTTACCTTTTCTTCTTCGGTAAAGAAATAACCGAACATGCCACCGACTTCGTTGGTGGTCAGCGGAACCCCGGCCGCTTTGGCGTGCATGCGCAATCCTTCAGCCATGGCGCTGGTTTTGTCAGCCAGCTTTTCAAAAAAGTTGGGGGCTGAGATCAGTTCCAGGGTCTTAAGGCCGGCGGCCATCGCGACCGGATTGCCTGAGAGAGTGCCAGCCTGATACACCGGGCCGAGTGGTGCGATATGTTCCATGATTTCCCGTTTACCACCAAAGGCACCCACCGGCATACCGCCACCGATCACTTTACCGAGTGTGGTGAGGTCCGGAGTAAGGCCATAGTATCCCTGGGCGCCACCGAGGCTGACGCGAAACCCCGTCATGACTTCATCAAGGATCAACACACTGCCGTATTGATCACAAACCTCACGCAGGGTTTCCAGGAACCCGGGCACCGGTGGTATGCAATTCATATTACCGGCCACCGGTTCGACGATGATGCAGGCAATCTGCTCGCCGATTTGGGCAAAGGTATCGCGGACCTGTTGACTGTCATTATAAGTGAGAGTGATGGTGTGTTCCGCCAGGGCAGCCGGCACGCCGGGGGAGGTGGGCACACCCAGGGTGAGCGCACCCGAACCGGCTTTAACCAGCAGCGAATCTGAGTGGCCGTGATAGCAACCTTCAAACTTAACGATTTTGTCACGCCCGGTATAACCACGCGCCAGCCGTAACGCAGACATGGTGGCTTCCGTCCCGGAGCTGACCATGCGCACCAGGTCCATGGACGGAACCAGCTCACACACTTTGTCCGCCATGCGGGTTTCGAGTTCTGTTGGCGCACCGAAGCTTAAACCGTGTTGCATGATTTCCTCTACCGCGGCCAGAACCTCATCATGGGCATGACCGACAATCATCGGTCCCCATGATGCGACATAATCAATATATTGCTTCTTGTCCTCGTCATACACATAGGGTCCCTTGGCCCGATTAAAAAAAACCGGATCACCGCCCACGCCCTTGAAAGCGCGCACCGGTGAATTGACCCCGCCGGGAATGTGTTGCTGGGCCTGAACAAAAAGATCGTGAGAACGGCTCATGATGTAATCCTTGATCGTGTAAACGGGTTGTTAAAATTACTGTTATAGGTGGATTTAATCCTGGAACAATTCGGCGTAACGCTGGGCCGCCAGTTGGACATCAGCCTGGCCAAATATACCATGGATCACCGCAAGCATATCGGCGCCGGCTTTGATCAAGTTTCGACCGTTATCAGGGCTAATCCCACCGATGGCCACGACCGGTATCTGTAGCTCATGTTCAGCACGTTGCAGTAAACCAGTTTCGGCCTGCGGCGCTTGCGGTTTGGTCATGGAGGAATAGAAGCGGCCAAAGGCAATGTAGTTGGCACCCTCTTGTTGAGCCGTTAGTGCGTAGTCGAAACGGTTATTGCATGAGATGCCGATGATTTTTTCATTTCCAAGTTGCTGCCTGGCTTCTAACAGTGTGCGGTCTTGCTGACCCAGGTGAACACCATCGGCATTCACCTTAGAAGCTAGAGCAACGTCATCATTAACAATAAACAGAACACCATGTTGCTGACACAGGCTTAACAGTTTTCTTGCTTCTTCAAGTTGAGTGGCACGAGAGGCTTGTTTATTGCGGTACTGCAGGATACGAATGCCACCTTGAATGGCAGCCAGCACCTTATCGATTAAATACTCGCCACACAAAACAGGATCGGTAATGGCGTAGACGCCGTGTAAACGAGCATCCTTCATGAATTAATCTTCATCACCACGAGCCCAGAAAAATCGATTGGGCAGCAATTGCCCCATGCCAACACGATAACCATTGCGCAGTGCTTCCCAGGTGTACTCCTGCGCTTCATGGATTGCAGTGAAGGGTTCCAGACCATGAGCAAACAGACCGGCAATGGCGGCGGCCAGAGTGCAACCGGATCCGTGGTAGCTGTGGGGCAGGCGCTCCCAGGTGAAGGTTTCCAGTAGGCGACGATTACCAAACAAGCGGTTTTCGACATGTTCGGCTTCTTCATGAGTGCCGGTCAGTAAGACAAACTCACAGCCCATATCAAGCAATTCCTGGCCACAGGCATCAAGGGTGTCGGCCTCGGGTGCCAGGGCGCGTGCTTCCAGGCTGTTGGGAGTTAACACGGTGGTCAGTGGCAGAAGCATATGAATCATGGCATCCATGACCCGTTCGT
>JAHEIJ010000039.1 GCA_024639445.1 Gammaproteobacteria bacterium | reverse complement strand
GTGTTGCCGGGCATTGACAATGCGTAGCCAGATATCCTGAAACAGTTCCTCGGCGACGGATGAATTCTGACACTGACGTACCAAGTAGCGGTACATGGCATCCTTGTAACGGCGGTATAGCGTTTCGAATGCAGCCGCGTCACCCTTCGCGTATGCCAGCATTAATGTTTCGTCGTTCTCCTCCCGGCCCATGATCCGGCAGCGTACTGCATGCCACTGCCGATTGGAAGGGAGGTCTTCCCCGAGCGGGGAAGACCCGCAGAGTCTAGCGAGTCGCGGTTTGGGCCCCCGACAATGATTGCGCCAGGCCTGCCAATGACAGAAACTCACTGCGGTAACCATGAGGATCCTTGCCACGAGATTCCCGCGCAAGCTGGATGACATCGTCAAGCTGGTAGTCACCGGTATGCTTACCACCGCGCATGAGTTGACCAAAGGCGGCTACCGAGGCGGCAAAGCGGAAGTGATCACTGGTGGTTGCCAGATTTTTATCAATATCCTTGCGTTGCACCACCTGTTCAAGCAGTTTGCTGCGAGTTTCACTGGGCAGTTTGTAACGCAAGCGCAGGTGTGCCAGTTCATATTGATGACCTCGGTCCCGTACGGCAGGTTTACTGTAGCGTAGAGGGTCAATGCGTTCTGCCTGGGAGCCTGCCAAAGTGATTTCGTACAGAGCAGTCACGGTATGCCCGGCACCAATATCCCCAGCATCAACCTTGTCGTTATTAAAATCTTCGCGGGCCAGGATCCGGTTTTCGTAGCCCACCAGGCGGTATTCACTCACCACGGCAGGATTGAACTCGATTTGGATTTTTACATCCTTGGCAATGGTCTGCATGGTGGATGACATTTCTTCCACCAGCACCTTGCGTGCCTCCATCAGGGTATCGATATAGGCATAATTACCATTACCATGGTCAGCCAGTTGTTCCATCAGGTGATCATTGTAATTACCGCTGCCAAAACCGAGCGTCGTGAGGGTGATACCGGTCTTGCGTTTTTCCTTAACCAGGTTTTTCAGGGCTTCAAAACTCACTGTGCCCACATTGAAGTCACCATCTGTACACAGAATAACCCGGTTAATGCCATTCTTGACGAAAGACTGTTCCGCCAAACGGTAGGCCAGACGGATACCGGCTGCGCCATTGGTCGAGCCGCCAGCCTGTAATTGTTCAAGTGCAGTGAGGATTGCGGCTCGCTGGTTGCCATTCACCGGGTCGAGGACGACGCCGGAGGCACCAGCATAGACCACGATAGCGACCTTGTCTTCGGGGCGTAACTGACGGGTCAGCAGGCCCATGGCCTTTTTCAACAGGCTGATTTTGTTTTCCGAGCGCATGGAACCTGATACATCGATTAAAAACACCAGGTTGGACGCCGGCAGTTGCTGTTTCGGTACTTCATAACCTTTCAGGCCAACATGCAATAGATACGATGACTTGTTCCATGGGGTGGGGGCGATTTCGGTCGAGATGCTGAAGGGTATGGACTTGCTCTTCGGCAGCGGATAGTCATAGCCGAAGTAATTAATCATCTCCTCAACCCGCACCGCGTCGTGGCGGGGTAACTGACCCGCCTTGAGCATGCGTCGAACGTTACTATAAGACCCGGTATCCACATCGATACTGAAAGTAGATACCGGTTGCTCCGCGACGCGAACCAACGGATTGTCCTTGAAGTGCGCATAGTTCTCCCGATCCAAAGGTTCGGAGGGCAGACGGAACGTCCGATCATCCTTACTGAGTCGAGATGCCATCACGGCACCGGTAGACGGCAAACTTGCGGCATCCTGTTCACGTATTTCAAGTTTCCCGGGTTTTGACAGTTCATGTTTCTGTTCAACAGGTGGGGTCGGCAGAGTCGTTTTGATTTCCTTTTCCGGTCTTGTTGCCTGGTTATCCTGTGGCGCGCCGCATGCAAGCATCTGAAAGCAAAACAGTCCCACGATAATGGGTTTGGAATTCATTAAGTTTGTCACGTCAGTCTCCTTGTTTTTGGAAGTTCTGTTAGAGGTAAACGCAACAGGAGACTGGATGGGGTTAAATGATTTACATAATTAAAGTTATTTAAAGGCGAGATTCTTTAAGGAACTGAATAGTTTTCTAATTTCAGGGTATCTTAAATGAAAGAATTTTATAATATAAGCATTTACCTCAATGCCGGAGATTGCTATTTAAGGATGAAATTATATGTGTAGCATTCCCTTGCGCTCCATATGGATGTGATCTAAAAATGAATACAAGAGTCAAGTTTTACTCTTGCACAAACACAGTAGATGTCTGTAGTTGCTGTGATCAACAATAACGATTACAAGAATAGAGGAGTGGTGCGATGACTCTCACGTCGAAGGTTTTTGCTGTCTTGTTCACTATTTGTTTTTATTGGGTCTCCCCTGCATTTGCCGGCGATAAGTCAGACTTCAAGAAGCTCCTCTCACAGCCCAAGTCCTATGTTGGTTCCGATGTTTGTCGTAGTTGTCATCTGGAACATTATGATGCCTGGAAGATGACCTTGCACAGTCGCATGCTGCAGGATGCCAGGACAAACAAGGACGCGATTATCACTGACATTAATCCCAAGATCATCAAAGCGGATCTTAAAAAAATCGAGAAGAAACTGAAGGTGCCAGTGGATCAGGTTCATATTCCCAAGGTGGAAGATATCCAGTACACCATCGGCAGTCAGTGGAAACAACGCTATCTGATCGAGAAGGATGGCAAACTTTTTATTGCCCCCGTGCAGTACAACGCCGAGACGGGTCGCTGGGTAAATTATCACGATCATGACTGGGACAAGCGCCCCTGGCTGAAGAAGTGTGGCGGTTGTCATGCCACCGGTGTGGACCTGGAGAATAACTCCTTCAACGAACCAGGGGTTGGTTGTGAGGCTTGCCATGGTCCTGGTTCTCATCATGCGGCGCTGCCCAAGACCGCGTTGTTCGAGAAGCGTGCCACGATCATCAATCCGGCCAAACTTACCGGAGGGGTAGCGGTGCAGATCTGCGGCTCATGTCATAACCGCGGTAAATCCACCCAGGTCAAGGGGGCCGGCTGGCCGGTGGGCTACACCCCGGGCAAGGCGCTGGAATCCTACTATCGTTCCACATCCTATGAAGCTGGTGATGTGAAGCATGTCTATGCCAATGAGTTTTCCAAGGGACATCATCAACAATACATCGACTGGAAACAGTCCGCCCATTATCGTGAAGGCGTGGACTGTGTGACATGTCACAGCGTACATGAATTAGGTAATCCAGTCAGTCGTGGACAGACGAAAGAAGCAGGGTCCAAGTCCTGTTTGACCTGTCATGAAGTGATTAACAAGACGGGAGCACATTCGGTCCACGCATTTGGCAACTGTGTCGGTTGCCACATGCCACGGATTGCCAAGAGTGCCGAGTCAGGCGACATTCACAGTCACGTGTTTGTAACCCTGCTGCCAGAGGACACCCTGAAGAACCCGGCTATCCCGAACTCCTGTCAGACCTGCCACCAGCACAAGGATGAGGACCTGAAAGACCTGCAAAAACGTTATGAAAAGTTAACTAAACGCCAAGCGGCCAAGTGATTAGTGAGCATGGACGGAGAAGGCGCTATGCACTTGCGGCGCAATAGCCGTTATCTGCTGACACTGCTTTTATGTCTTGGGATTCTCATGCCTGCGGCGGTATCCGCCGCAGATGAAGAACATCCTTATGAAGCGGCCAGTAGCGGTTATTTTCGCGATCAGGACATCCTGCCTGGGGGGTACAGCCTGTACCGCCAGGATGAAGCAGGGCGTTTATGGGGCGGACCAAGCGGTGGGGATATCAAGCGTGCCAGTTTTCAGGCGGACGCCCATGAGGGGCTGGACGGTTATGGAAGACGATCCTGTGTCAGTTGTCATGAAACCGAGCGTTACAGCCTGCATACCAGTCGGGGTAACACCAGTTGCGTGCAATGCCACCGGGATAAGCCCATTGCGGGGCTCTACCAGTATTACTCTCCCATGAATCCGATTCGGCGCCATGCCTATATCTGTGCCAAGTGCCATGAAGGCTCCACGGCTTCTTTTGCAACTTATGTGGTGCATGAACCACGACCACTGAAAAGGGACACGGCTGAGTCGTTTCCGCTGTTCTATTATGCGGTGTGGTTCATGGTGATACTGGCGGTAGGGGTGTTCGCCGTTTTTCTGCCCTACGTGACCCTCTGGGGTGTCAGGGAACTGATAGAGATGCGTAGCAAGGGTGGTGGGCACAATGGCTAACATTAAACGCTTTACCACGGTTCAACGACTGTCTCATTTTGTACTGATCCTGACCTTTATGCTGTTGTCGGTGACAGGTCTGGCCTGGATGTACATTGAGACTGGTTGGGGACAAGGCCTGGCGAACCTCTTTGGTGGTTATATTGCCGTGCTGGAAGTGCATCGTATCACCGGCCTCATATTGCTCATTGGTTTTGCACTACACATCGGTTATATGTTGTACAACATCAATTGGCATGGCTTACCGAAGTCGATACTTGGTCCGGATTCCCTGGTGTTTCAAAAGAAGGACTGGCTCGATTTTGTTCAGCATCTGAGGTGGATTGTCGGCCTGTCAAAAGAGCCGCGCTTCGAACGTTGGAGCTGGTGGGAGAAGTTCGATTACTGGGCCGTGTGGTGGGGCCTGTTGATCGTCGGGGTGACCGGCCTCATGCTTTACAACCCGGTATTGAGTAGTGACTACATGCCTGGCTGGTTATTAAATATAGCCGTGTGGGTTCATCGTATTGAGGCGCTGTTGGCGATGGCGCATATCTTTACCATTCACTTTTTTGTCGAGCACTTCCGTCCTCGTTGTTTCCCGTTTAGCGCGACGATGTTTGAAGGCAGTAAAGACATTGAACATTTACGACAAGAGCATCCCGCATGGGTTGAAAGAATGGAAAGGGAAGGTCATTTGGCCGATGTGCTGGTGCCCCCTGTGCCCGTGCCTCTACGGATACTTCACTTTGTTACCGGCTACGCGCTGATCGCCCTGGGTGTGTTCCTGTTGGTGTATGCAATCATTAACGTCACCTATCTGACTCTGGCGTTTTAGACCGAAAGACAGGTCAAGCCATGGCCTTTGAGCCAACCATAATACATGTCGATTGGCCACCCACGCTGACGATAAGTACGTCCTCCATATGGCACTTCCATATTAATTCTTTAGACATGCGCAGTGGGTAAAATCCCGGTGGGAGGATAGCAGACAAGCGATAGTTGGCGGATAGCTTTAATCAAGCTTCGTACTGCTGTTTGAAATCGCAGTAAGGGACCTCGGGTAAGTCGAAAAAGAAGGTAGTGCCGACATTTTCTTCAGTGTGGAAGTCAATATGGCCATCATGATGCTCGATAACCGCTTTGGCAATATTTAGACCCAGGCCGGCGCCACTAGTGCCACGTGTGTCAGAGAAATCTGCCTGAGTAAATTTATCGAATAACTTGTCCTGAAAATCCGTTGGAATACCGGGGCCATGATCGCTTACGGCGATGCGGACGTTTTCCCCTTGCCGAGTGACATTGAGCTCAACTGATTCACCCTTGGGTGAGAACTTGATGGCATTTGAGACCAGGTTATCCAGTACTTGCATGAGGCGATTGCTATCCGCGTTGATACAGGCATCGTCCATACGTTCAGTTACCTTTAATGTCACATCATATTGCTGTGCATATCCACTGTTATTGGTCACGGCTTTATCAACAAGCTCCATAACCGGAATGTTATCGAAAACGTATTCAATTACACCCGATTCAATTTTGTCGATATCAAGAATGTCATTAATGATACGTAACAACCGTTGGGTATTGTCATCGGCTATTCGTATCAATTCATTCATCTTCTTAGGTGCTTTACCGGTGGCGCCGCCCAGGATCAAACCAAGCGCACCGCGGATGGCTGTTAATGGGGTACGCAGCTCATGGCTTACAATAGAGACAAAGTCCCGTTTCATTTGATCGATACGGATGCGTTCTGTTACATCCAGTGCTAGTGATGCAATACCAATGACTTCACCATTTTCATCGACAAGCGGGGTATTAAACCATTCACATAGAATGACATGCCCATCTTTGGTAATATTCTCATTAATACTATATAGACCGCCTTCGTTTTTTATGAGTTGCTCACGTATTTTTCTTGTTCGATCGGTCATGTGCTCTGGCACAAGCAGGTCAATACCATTACTGCCTAATGCCTCTTCTCGACTATAACCAAATATTTTATGTGCTGCCTCATTCCACTCCGTAACTTCAAAGTTAGTGTTCCACTCTATTACTGCCAGCGGGGTACGTTGCAGATGCATGGTGAGCCGCTGTTGTGAATCGCGAAGCTTCTTTTCCTGGGCCATGGCGTCAATACGAAGTGAAATATTCGACACCGTGACACGGTTCATACGCAGGGCGTTGACGACAAGCAATGGAATCGTAACAGCGACAATGATTCCCATTAGTGTCAGGGTGTATATTTCACTGACTACTATAAGTCGGATCGCCAACGGTGCAAGAACGAGAATGATAAACGTAACAATAATGTATCGAATCGGTGAAAGTGTGGATACCGCTACCGCACAGGTGATACCCAAAACAAAAGCCAGCATCAATTGGCGAATTGGGTCAGTTTCCGGGAAGATAAAGATAGCAGAGCTTCCCCAGACTGTGGCTGCGATAAACGCCAGGCCTGCAAACTGGTAGCCCCATCTCCTGATATTGGGCAGGGTAGGGGCTATCTTATGATACCAGCGTGCGTGACCATCTCGAATAAGAGAGATAATACCCAGTATTATTGACCAACTCACCAGTGCGGTGATATCGATTACCGACCACATAATCAGCAACATGAAAACGATGCCCAAAAATGTACCCAACACAGAAGAGTGGATGGAATTGGCAATCAAGGCTGCCTGCTCTACAAAGATGGCATCGTGTCTTGCCGAATCGGCACGTTTCTTGGTGGTGCGGTTGAGCAAATTTACCATTGATAATCAATCCATTAGAGTCTGCGCTCAATTATTAACATAATAGCGGATTCTCTATGAAAAAGAACAAAAAAAGAGGGTTTGAAACTGGCAAATTGGCTTAACCCAATGAGCTGAATTTGGGTTATTTGGCTGGAAACCTTATTTGCCAGGGTGTGTCTCACACTTAACATATCCTGTGAAGCCGTTATGCGACATCTTATTTATAAGCATCTTTTAATAAGCTTAATTCTGGTTAGTACACATGTACAGGCGCAGGAGTCTAATTTCAACAGCGGCCAACAGCAGACTGTTTTGATTGAACTATATACTTCGGAAGGATGTAACAGTTGTCCGCCAGCAGAAGAATATTTGAATGGTCTGAGCCAACATTCGGAGCTTTGGCACCGTTATATTCCCATCGCCTTTCACGTGGACTACTGGGATTACATAGGCTGGCGGGATCCCTATGCCCACCCGTCACATGGTATCCGCCAATCCTGGTATGCCAGACAGCGTAATTTACGCACCGTGTATACGCCGGCCTTTGTGGTAAACGGTCAGGCGTGGCGACGCGGCTGGTTTGGGAACGAGCCGCCAAGCAGCTACAATATGCCTGGGAATCTAAAAGTTACAGTAACCGGTAAGCAGCTAAAAGCAGATTTTGTTTCATCAACGCCTGTTTCTGGAACATTGACGCTGAATATTGCTGTACTTGGGATGGACTTGTTGAGCCAGATTAAAGCAGGTGAGAATCAAGGTCGTACTGCCAAGCATAATTTTGTAGTGGTAGGGTATAAATCCCTAATCAGTGTTGACGCCCAATGGCTGACGAACCTTCCTAACCTGTATTATACCGGTGCCAAGCATTATGCACTGGCAGTGTGGGTTAGTCGTGAAGGTGACCCGACTCCATCACAGGCAGTTGGTGGAGATCTGCCAGGGTTTCATCGAAAGTAGTCTCCTGAGCTATTAAGGAATAAATATAATTATCTAAACTGTCAAAGGACCCACCCTTAAAAGGCGGACCGTTTTGACATCGAAGTGTCATCCATTGTTCTTTCAATTTAAGACATCTGCTATGGTAAAGGTGTCCTGAACCGAATCATTTTGTAATTACTGGTTTTTTTAAGTCATTTATGGCGCGCCTGTTTATACTCGATCCTGGGGAACATTCTCATGCTGCTTTGTGCTGAACATATTCACTATGCTTATGAGGAGGCGGGTCATTTGCATGATGTTTTACGTGATGTCAGCCTTTCTTTACAACAAGGTGAACGGGTTGCCTTGTTGGGTAGCAGCGGTTCAGGCAAGTCAACTCTGCTGAATTTAATCGGCGGGATCGATGAGCCCTCTCATGGCACCATCACCATCGATAGTAAGGTAATTACCAGTTTGACTGAGCCGGCATTAACATTCTTTCGGCGTCAGCACATTGGCATCATCTATCAACAGTTCAACCTGATTCCCACGCTAACTACGGCGGAAAATATTTTACTGCCATTAGAATTGCTTGGGTTTTCATCCTGCGAACAAAAGCTACGCTTGACGCACTGGCTGGAAGCGATTGGCTTGACCGAGCGGGGACAATCATTTCCTGATCAACTATCAGGTGGCGAGCAACAGCGTGTGTCGATTGCTCGTGCCTTGGTTCATCAACCCACACTGGTGTTAGCGGATGAGCCAACCGGCAATCTGGATGCGCATAACGGTCAAATGATTCTGAATTTATTGTTTGATCTCGCACATAAGCATAACCAGAGTCTGCTAATTGTAACTCATAGCAAGGCGGTGGCAGACAGGGCTGATCGCACCCTGATTCTTGAGCAGGGTGTATTGCATGAGGGCGGGCAGGATATTACATGGTGAACCGACTGCTGTTTCGCTCCAGTTGGCGGTTCTTCACCCGCCATCCCTGGCAACTATGGTTGACGCTACTTAGCATCGCCTTAGGAACCGCCGTGATGATTGCGGTTGACCTGGCAAATATGACTGCTAATCAATCGTTTCGTCATTCGGTCACGGTACTATCAGGATCCATGACGCACGAAATAAGCGCAAGCCAGGAGGGAATTCCAGAGGACATTTATACCCAATTACGCGTGCAATGGGGCTTGCGTGATTCGAGTCCGCAAGTGGAAGGCGCGATAAGCATTGCGGGTTTTCAATATACCCTGCTGGGTCTTGATCC
Source organism: Gammaproteobacteria bacterium (assembly GCA_024639445.1). GTDB lineage: Bacteria > Pseudomonadota > Gammaproteobacteria > UBA6429 > Thiohalophilaceae > JAHEIJ01. Next base: position 3,307 of record JAHEIJ010000039.1, on the reverse strand, counting down.
TCTTGCCTATTTGGCACAACCACAAGTAGGTTTTGATTTCCCAACCGAGATGATTCCACGCTTGATAATCGAACCCAATAGTGTGGTGATTCCTTCCACGCTGGCGCAACGGGCAAATCTTGAAGTAGGTGAGACATTAAGTGTCACGATTAATAACCAGCAAAAACAGTTAACAATCCTGGCGATAATTGATGTGCAGGATGACGCACGTTTGACTAATTTGGTTGTCGCCGATATAGCAACGGCACAGAGTCTGTTGGATAAGTCTGGATATTTGACGCGGATTCAACTGGTGCTGGATGACTTACAGGCCGCGGAGGTGAGAGAACGGTTACCGGCTGAGCTAAAACTAATCTCGTTTCAGAATCAGCAGCAAAGCTTTTCGCAAATGACGGAAGCTTTTCGCATTAACCTGATTGCCATGAGCCTGTTGGCAGTATTGGTAGGTGCTTTTCTGGTCTATAACACCATGACATTCTCGGTACTGCAGCGTCGGCAAACCTTTGCCATTAATCGCATGATCGGCACTACCGGCAGGCAATTGTTTCAGCATATGCTGCTGGAAGCCATTATCCTGGGTTTGGTGGGAAGCACCTTGGGTGCGTTGCTGGGTATTTTGCTTGGCCAGGGTTTGCTAGTCCTGGTGACTCAAACGATTTCTGACCTGTATGTTTCGGTTAGTGCCACCGAGTTATTGATCACCCCCTGGCAGGTGCTGAAAGGTGTGGGGATTACTCTGTTGGCGGTACTGACAGCAACATTGGCACCGGCCCTGGAGGCAGCTCGGGTAAAGCCGGTATTTGTCTATCGTGTTTCACATCTTGAACAGACAGGTCAACGAATGTCACGTTGGCTGATGCTTGCCGGTCTTTTTTGCATGGTAATTAGTCCATTGCTGATTGCTGTATCCGGCCAAAGTTTAGTCATTGGTTTTATGGCGTTGTTTTTGTTTATTGTGGGCTACAGCCTGATAGTACCTGCGGTGTTAAAAGGCATATTGGGTTGGTTGCAGCGTGTTCCATCTTACAGTTTGTATCAGAGAATGACCCTTCGTGGGGTACAAGCCTCGCTGAGTCGAACAACCCTGGCGATTGTTGCATTGACAGTAGCGGTATCAGCGACTGTAGGGGTTAGCATTATGATTGGTTCATTTCGTGCCAGCGTGGCAGACTGGTTGGAAGACACGTTACAAAGTGACCTGTATATCTCGGCAACGACGATGAATTCCTCACGTATTGAAGGTAGCCTGGATCCACGATGGTTACAACGCGTGCAGACTTTACCGGATGTCGCTTCGGTGAGTACCGGGCGTAATGCCAGGCTTGAAGTTGATGGTGCTACCGTACCGATGTTGGTGCTACAGCCAGGGGAACACAGTGGTCGTGGCTTTGAATACCTGTACGGCGATCGTGATGATATATGGCGGGCATTTTTGGAAGATGACGTGTTGCTGGTTTCCGAACCGTTTGCCTACCATCACAAGGTTCGGGCTGGTGACAACATCATGGTACAGACCGGTGTAGCGGGAACTATCAGTCTTAAAATCGCTGGTGTGTATCAGGACTACAGTGCCTCACAGGGGATGGTGGTATTGCCACGTCGTATTTATGAAAAGTATTGGGCGGATCGAGATATTTCCACGATTGGTTTGATGTTAAACGAGGAAGCTGATGTTGCCGCGCTAACTAAACAGCTGCAAAGCTGGGCCGGTGCCAGTTCCCGAGCGGTAATGGTGCGTTCTAATAAAACCATCCGGGATTTCTCTTTGAAAGTATTTGATCGTACGTTTGCTATTACCAATGTGCTGCGTGTGTTAGTGGTGATAGTCGCGTTTGTCGGAGTGTTCAGTGCATTAATGGCTTTGTTCCTGGAGAAAGGCCGTGAATATTCCATTCTGCGTTCTACCGGGATAACGCCGGGACAGTTGCAACGCCTGGTATTGTTGCAGTCTGCCTTGATCGGTTTGTTGGCGGGGCTGTTATCATTGCCTCTTGGTTACATCATGTCTGACATTCTGATTGAGGTAATAAACCGGCGATCGTTTGGCTGGACTATGCAAAGCTACTTTTTTGTCAGTCTGCCATTTCAGGCCTTGTTGCTTTCGGTGCTGGCAGCCTTGCTGGCGGGTTTGTATCCCACGCGGCGTATAAGTCATATTCCAATAAGTGATGGGTTACGGTCACTATGAAACTCGGGTTACCCATCCTGCTCAGTTTACTACTGCTCGGGTGCAATAAAGCACCAACGGAATCGGCACTGGATCTCAGTGCCACCCTGGGTGGACAGGCCGAGCAGGGATTCAGCCGCGCATTTGAACCACGGATGTTCCAGTTTCCGCAAGATCACGCAGCCCATCCCGGCTTTCGTAATGAGTGGTGGTACATCACTGGCAATTTGACGGATGAATCAAAAAATCGTTACGGATATCAGGTCACTTTGTTTCGTATTGCTCTTTCACCGAAGCCATCAGTCAGTGGCTCAAACTGGGCCACCAACCAGGTTTGGATGGCGCATGTGGCCTTGACGGATGTTAATGCAAATCACCACTCATATGAGCAGCGCCTGGCGCGAGGAGCGGTTGGCCTCGCGGGGCAGAGCGATCAGCCGTTTCGTGTCTGGCTGGAGGACTGGCAAATCATAGGCGGTGAGCAAGGAGCCTTTCCCTGGGTAATTAAGGTGAAAACCAAAGAGTTTGCCTTGAACCTGCAACTCACGCCCCACAAGCCGGTGGTCCTGCAAGGTGACAAGGGTTTGAGCCAGAAAAGCAGTGAACCGGGTAACGCCTCTTATTATTATTCGTCTACACGCTTGCAAACCGGGGGTGAAATCATCAAGCATGGCGAGCATGTCAAGGTGAGCGGTTGGTCGTGGCTGGATCGGGAATGGAGTACCAGTGTCCTGGGTGAGGATCAGGCCGGCTGGGACTGGTTCTCGTTACAGTTAAATGATCAGCATGATCTGATGTTTTATCGTTTACGCAAGAAAAACGGTGAGATGGATGTACACAGTGCAGGTAACTGGGTACTCCCCGACGGCAGCACACACTCGCTGTCATATAATGATGTTACCGTGCAGCCGTTGCGTTACTGGACTTCACCAACTGGCAGGCGTTATCCCGTAAGCTGGACGATGGAAATTCCGGATATACAACAACAATTTAAAATTGAAGCCTTGATCGATGATCAGGAAATGGCGACCGGAATTTATTACTGGGAGGGGACGGTGAAGGTGTTGAGTGCCGCCACTAATGACCTGTTGGGTTATGGCTACCTGGAAATGGCAGGCTATTGATTGTTGATTCTGATTT
>JAHEIJ010000248.1 GCA_024639445.1 Gammaproteobacteria bacterium | reverse complement strand
AATGCGATCTCCATCCCAGGCGAGCAGCTTATTGTGCCATGGAATGGCGTAAAATTTTCAATATCTGGAGATGAGCGCGGGCAGAACATGCTGGGTTCAGGCTTAATTGGTCAATATCAAAAGAACCGCGAAGGGAACATAGAACTGCATATAATTTACCCCTTCGAATTTGCTACCAGTGAGATGATCTTTCCGTTAAAAGGTTTTAATATCATACCCCAAGCCATGAAATGTGTGTCTATCGAAAGCGGATAATGACTTTTTTCATTGATCGAGAAGATTTGAGAGGTTTTAATTTTCATTATGGGTAATGGGCTGTTTGAAAACGTAAATTTTCGTATCTATGGGGATTGCGGTCTCTTGGTTGAGTGCGGCGACACAATCGATCCGGTGATTAACAATAAGGTGAGATCGATAACCGCTGCACTTGAAGGGGATCCGCCTGCAGGGGTGATCGAGGTTGTACCGGCCTATCGGTCTTTGTTGATTATCTACAACCCAAGCCATACAACCAACGCTGATTTGCAGCAACAGATACATGACCTCGAAGCGAAGCTAACAACGCTTGAAATCCCAGAACCGACGGTAATTGAAATACCGGTTTGCTACGGTGGGAAATTCGGTCCGGATATTGAAAATGTCGCCAAACACCATGGAATCACAGAAGATGATGTCGTGCGCTGCCATTCCGAACCCGAATATTTGATTTATATGATCGGGTTTACGCCTGGTTTTCCATATCTCGGCGGGCTGCCGGAAAACCTGCACACCCCACGGTTGGATACACCCCGATTAAAGGTACCCGCAGGAACCGTCGGCATCGCCAACAATCAAACCGGCATTTATCCCGTTGCAAGTCCCGGCGGCTGGCAGTTGATTGGACGGACACCGCTCAAGTTGTTCGACCTGGCGAAAAAAGAACCTTTTTTGTTAAAAGCGGGTGCTTACTTAAAATTTAGACCGCTTTCACCTGAAGACTTTAACCGACTATCGGAAGCATCAGATCAATGAAAAAATTATTAAAAGTCATAGCGCCCGGTGCCTACACGACCGTCCAGGACGAGGGCAGATACGGTTACCGGCAATTTGGAATACCCCCGACCGGCGCACTGGACCGATTCTCATATTGCGTTGCCAATATGTTGGTAGGCAATGCAGAGGGTGCCGCCGTCCTTGAATTCACTTTCACGGGTGGCGCCTATGAGATCCTTTCCGAGGCCGATATCGCCCTGACCGGAGCCGATCTGGAAATGACGGTAAACGGTCGGAAAACCAGCAACTGGTCCGCTTTCCGGGTCAGGCCGGGGGATACGCTGACCACCGGACAAATGAATAGCGGCTGCCGGGCCTACCTTGCGGTTACGGGTGGCATTGACGTCCCCGTGGTAATGGGTAGTCGCTCCTGTTATGCCGGCGCCAAAATCGGCGGGTATCAAGGGCGCGCCTTAACTAAAGGTGATGTGATTTTTCGCAGTGACGGCGATTTGCTTGGAAAATTTAGAAAGGTTTCGGAGGAGTGGATCCCTCACTATCGTTCTAAGATTATATTGCGCGCTATACCGGGGCCCCAGGAGAACCATTTTGATAAACAAAGCATCCAAACCTTTTTCCAGAGCAATTACGCGGTAAGCCCGGAGGCGAGCCGATTGGGCTACCGTTTAACAGGCCCCGTCATAGCGTTGCGTGAAGGCAAACCCAAAAGCATTATTTCAGAGCCTTCTCTACCGGGCAGTGTGCAGATTCCTGAAAACGGCCAGCCCATTATTTTATTGGCCGAACAGACCGTTGGCGGTTACGCCAAAATTGCCACGGTTCTGTCGACCGATATCGAGCGTGTCGCCCAGTTAATGCCGGGTGATCGCGTTCGTTTCGAAAGCATAGACCTTGCCGCAGCCCATCGAATTTATCGGCAGTATTACGAGGGGCTGGAAAATGTCAGGCAAACATTTGAAATTTCTAAACAGCCATTTTATAGCGATTCGCCAAGGTCTGCTGAAGTACTGTGGCAAGAAGATCCCGAAGCGTTTGTTCGGAAGATCAATTGCTGTTTGATTCAAATGTAAAACGTCATCGCTCTTCATAGCTGAATGCTGGGCGCCGTGATCGGTTTTACCGCATTGGTCCAGCCCGAATCGATTATAAAGGTATATGAGCGCCGGATTCCTGCCGGTTTTTTTACAGATGAACCGAAAAGCGCCATTCCCAATTGCACACCTTGGCAGACCTATATCTTGCTTTCCGCGCATAAAGTCGGTAAACGTCTGAGTCAGATTGATTATGCGGCGGAAATTCATGTCGCAACAATTCTGATTGACCGCCCATACGTTAACCAATGACCGATCACTTGAACTGGCAAAAGGGGACCTGGACCAACAGATCGTCGGATGGGTCTGAATACCAGATCTGTATCGCCTCGGATTGGGCGCCAATCCGGGCATTCAGCCAGATGATTCTCGATGACCCGGAAATGGTTTACGGAGATGTACTGGCCGAATTGCGTAGCGCCGAGTTGTGTGTCGCCAACCTGGAATGCCCGTTGACATTAAGCAACACGTTAATTTCCAAAAGCGGTTCGGTCCTCAAAGGTGTTCCGGAGCACATTGGCGGCCTGACCTGCGTGCCCTTCGAGATCGTCACATTGGCTAACAACCATGTGTTCGATTATGGGCCGGACGCCTTTAGCGAAACCATGGACCTGCTCGGAACCCATGGGATAAAAGGTGTGGGTGCCGGCCTGACCAGGGAGGTGGCCACGGCGCCCCTGTTTGTTGCGCTGGGGGAGACCAAGATCGCCTTGATCAGCTTCAGCGAAGGTGAAGACCTCACCGGGGCCGTGGATGGCCCCGGTGTTTTCGGCTGGGAAGTCAATGCGGTGGCGGAGGCTGTCCTGGAAGCCAAAAAGACCGCGGATCTCGTCGTGGTGTTCTGTCACGCCGGCGTGGAGTACATCCCCTTTCCACCGCCGTATCTGGCCAAGGCGCTGCAGGCCATCGCCACCGCCGGGGCTGATCTGGTGGTGGGACACCATCCCCACGTCCCACAGGGGATTCAGATATTTAATGGCGTTCCCATCGCCTACAGCCTGGGCAACTTTGTTTTTTACCAGCCCGGGAACCTGGCCTACCGCAAGATCGGCTATCTGCTCAAAACGGGGATTTCGGCGGGAAGGCTGACCGGGATCAAGATCGTGCCTTACCAGATCGGCGACCGGGGGCTGAGCCTGCTGAAAGGAGAACACCTGGCGTGGTTCCGACAAAAGATGAACCAGATCTCCGTGCCTCTTGAAACCATGGCGGGCATTGAAGCTGCCTGGAACGGTTTTCTGCATCAATACGGTGTGGATGGTTTTGTTAATGAAATCGATATGCTCATGGGCAAGCTGAAGGAAGATCCGCAAAAGGGTGCGGCCATGGTGCGCAATCGGGTGGCCACCATGCAGCATCGAGAGCATTGGATCGACGCCATGACCCGCATCATTGACAAGACCATCGATGACTCACCGGACTGGGCCTACGATCTGGTCAGGGAATGGCTGACACTTGAAGTTAACAAGTAAATCGGATGGTTATATGCATGATCTGCTAAATCAACCGCGCCTATCCCTGCTGGTCACCGACTCCGGACTCGGCGGACTCTCCATCTGCGCCGACATGGTGAGGATCCTGATCCGCCAGCGGTTGGTCAGTGACCTGTCGGTGGTATATTTCAACGCCTGGCCTCTACAGGACAAGGGATACAATTTTCTCGACGGAGACGCGACGCGCATCCGTGTGTTCGGAAATGCCATCCGCGCCATGAACCGGTACGCCCCTGATCTGATCGTTATCGCCTGCAACACCCTTTCGGTGGTTTTTCAGCAGGGAAACCTGGCGGCCACTGCCTGTTCGCCGGTAGTGGACATCATTACTTTCGG
>JAHEIJ010000038.1 GCA_024639445.1 Gammaproteobacteria bacterium | reverse complement strand
TAGCGGCAAAAGTCCATAACGGAGCGCGCGCCCGGTTGTATTGATAAGTCATTGGATCATCCGATTGAGGTAATACCTTAATAACAACCGATGACTCACGATCACCAACTAACAACCCATCCCACTCCGTTTCAACCGTATCAGTCGGTGCGTACATGAATTTAAACCCATATTCCTGATCGGTATAGATATTCCAGCCAGTGGTATCTACTACGTCATCGCTAAATTGTATATCAGGCGTGTCAATGTCCACCCTCATATCAGAACTTGTTATGTCGGCGACTTCTTGTACTTTTATTGGTGAACCGGCAGGTTCAATACGTTTATGACTCAAAAAATCGCCCGCAATGTTATTATCCAATCGGGCTGTATAACTATGTAATTCGCCTTTCTCGATACTTTCCCTTGTAGCGGTACGAAAAAACCGGCTCCCCGGCCAGGGATGTCGGGCTACATAAAGATCATACATTCCAGGCTCACCGGCCAAGACCTCAATTCTATAGTCCGCTGTTTCCGCCGGTTCGACTGCAATCTTCAACATAGGTCTTGGCGGGCTAACATTCGGTACCGAGGCAGCTTCAAAATGACTATTGGGAATATCATTAAATGATTTATTGTTCACCGAATCATAGCCTGTACGTCTACCCTGTTTGTCAATAACAATTAACCTGGACGGTGGCGTACGTGACAATCCGCCACCTTTGACCGATACAACCAGGTATGGCCTACCTTGATGTGGATCTGGCACGGGGACGAGAGTGATTTTTGGCAGGTTATCCTCGACATGTTGGTTTTCATTGGCCTGTTTGAGTTGTCTTTCGGACACCTCACTGGTTTCTCCTAACCAGGAATCATATGCGTCGTTACCTTGCTCCGTCAGCAGAAACCATAACATTGTCGGCGTGACAATAATGACAGCCCAAATCAAGATTCTTTTGATGTTATGCATCTGAAGCTAATTCGCTTTGTAATACTAAATTTAATATTAACTAGGTTTGCCCCATTGATTCTATTGGACGCCAAACAATCTTTCTGCCGCTTTACGCCCGGTTTTCTGATATTTGTTATAACTGGCTGCGGCCGCTTTTCTTACCTCTTTCACACTTGCACCTGTTATCCATTCCTGGATTGCAGCATTAAGCGTATACGCTTCCGGCGCCATCAAGCCAGTTGTCATAACTAATGGATTAGCGTTTACTTTTTCCAGGCGAGAGGAGAAATAGTCCTGGCTCTTACAGGCCAATACGATTGCATCGTTGATCGGATTGATTTCTGATATAGCGGGTCTTGCGACCATAATATTTTTTACCCCAACATAATCCATCAAGGCATTATGGCCCACATACACAATCAGATGTGCCTTGCCTCCGGCATAGAATTTTTTATCATCGGCTCGTACAACAACCTCATCATTGCCGGCATTGAATCGCATGAATTGTTCAATCGTGTCATTGATATACCTGCCATCCCACGCGTCGGCCACTAAATAAACTGGCACTGATTGGCCATGACGTAAGAACTTCTTTCGAAGAACCAGCCTTTCTAGAATTCTGGAATCCTTGGATGCAAGGAATGCAATTTTTTCCCAACCGGCATCACTTGTCATATAGGTTTTTAACCCATAACGCGCACCCCAATAAAGATTTGTTCTTGCATCCTGACCATTACCAATCGCGGCAGGCACAGGTACGATCCATTGATTTTTATTGTCTGCAAGTGCCACTGAAACCTGAATAATTACAGGCTGACCAGCGATAATATCGCTATCGATTCGTTCTTGTGTGGACGATGCGCTAACCGGCTGTGCTAAAAATATCAAGTTGAGTAACACAAAGGCTATTAGACTTTTGCAGTTCATTGCTATCTTCTTGAGACTTATTGCCTTCATATCAATACGTGCTGTTTAGGCATCAACGTGCGCAGTAGCTAACAATTTTTCAATTAATACTAGCATGAAGAAAGTGGTTTTTCGGTTTAACATAATTTATTTCCATTCACTTTATCCATCCTTTTCCTTGACACTTCCCTCAACCGGACTACATTTAACCATATGGTTAAATATAAAGACGATACACTCGATGCGACTTTCAGTGCCCTCTCCGACCCGACGCGCCGTGCAATCCTGGCGCGCCTGGCCGAAGGTGAAGCCCAGGTAACAGAGCTGGCTGAACCTTTTGGTATTTCTCTGCCCGCCGTCTCAAAACATTTGCGGGTACTGGAAAAGGCCCAGCTCATAAACCGGCGCGTAGAAGGTCGAGTGCACCGCTTTACTGTTAACCCTGTCCCCTTGCAATCCGCCAATAACTGGATTGAGCACTATCAACAATTCTGGAAACAACAACTGGATTCGCTAGATGACTATCTAAAACAAACCCGGTCAAAGGAGAAAAAACAATGAGCATGGCAGCAGCAACCGCAACAGATACACTACAGCTGAAACACCATTATCCTGTGTCTCGTGAACAGGTCTTTACCGCCTGGACCAGTATCGACGCCTTAAACCAATGGTTCGGTCCCCGTTCACACACCAGCACGGTAGAAAAGTTCGAGCTTAAGGAAGGCGGCGAATACCAGATCCGCATGACACCCATCAGTGAAGATCACGACTGCAAAGGTAACCCGGATGAAGATTCAGTCTGCGCCGGGACATTTGTTGAAATCAAGTCACCCGAAAGACTGGTGATGACCTTCAACTGGATCGCGAATGGCGCAGACATGGGTGAAACCTTGCTTACAATTGAAATGTTTGAGGCCGATGGTGGAACCGATGTGGTCCTGACCCATGAACGCCTGCCCGATGAAGAACTGCGTCAGGCCCATGAAGGCGGCTGGCAAGGTTCGCTTGAATGTCTGGAAGAGTATCTTCAGGCAAATTGAGCAGCATTGCATAAACCAGGGTCGGTGACAGTGTCTTCGTGGCGCTGTCACCGAACTCGTTTAAAGTGTTGACCTGGGCAGGAGCACATCGATGGCGAACGGCTTTCAAGGCTTTCCCAAGGAAATGTTTACTTTCCTTGAACAACTCGCAAATAACAATAACCGTGAATGGTTTAATGCTAACAAGTCGAGATACAAGTCGGAGGTCGTTGCACCGGTCATGGATTTCATCGACGCCATTCGACCGGGGTTATCAGATATGTCCCTTTATTACATCGATGACTCCCGCCCTCACGGCGGTTCCATGTTTCGTATCTACAAGGACACACGGTTTTCCAAAGACAGACGGCCCTACAAGGAGCACGTCGGTTGCCAGTTTCGTCATTCTGCCGGTAAAGATGCTCACGCCCCCGGCTTTTATGTTCATCTGTCGCCTAATGAAGTCTTCTTCGGTGCCGGTATATGGCGTCCCCCCAATCCGATACTCGACAAGGTCCGCACCGCCATCGTGGAAAAACCGGCAAAGTGGGATGAAGTGATCAACGACAAGGCGATACAAAAACACTTTGGCGGAATCACAGGCGACGGGTTAAAACGGCCATCACGGGGTTACCCGGCGGATCATTTCTTCATTGAAGACCTGAAGCGTAAAAACTTCATCGCCATGCATCAGGCTGACCCGGAGCTGGTTATGACGCCGCGCTTTATCAAGGAAGTGGAAAAAAGCTTTTCTATCTCCAGCCCGCTGGTGGAGTTCGTAACTAATGCGCTGGGGCTGAGGTTTTAAGAATTAGAGCCTCGCGATACTCTGTCACTCTGGCAGCAATATGTAACAGCGCTTCAGTGCAACTGACTCTAAATTAATTTACCAGTCCCCCGGCAGCTGCATTTTTTCCGGGGGTATGTCTTTGACATGCTGGGCAAAGGTCCATTGATGGCCTTCCAGGTCAGCGACGGCGTAAATCCGATCGCGCCAGAACATCTCATCCGGCTCCATCAGTATCATGGCGCCAGCTGCCTTGGCATGTTCGTAATGGACGTCTACATCATCTACGTAGATATAAAGTGACTGGCTAACTCCACCCAGATCCTGGGGACTTTGCACCCGGCGTTCCGTACTAGCAGGACCCATCATAATGACAGCATCATGCAGTCCCATTTCCGCATGCATGAGACTACCATCCTTACCGGGCAGGCTGAAGCGCTGACTCAAACCAAACGTCCTGCTTAGCCATTCAAGGGCCGCACTAACATCCTTGTAATATAGATATGGGGTACAACGTGGCATTTCTTCGGGAGGATTCTTTGGTATTTTAAATTCCCTCTTAAAATTAATGTGTTCTGTTCGTTATGTGCTATGTCGTTGCATTAGTATTATCGCTGCTGTAATTTTTCCACTGAAACAACAGCATTTGTCCCGTTTCAAACTCCATCAAAACACCAATAAGGCTCCCGGTATGATTCAGAGTTGTTGCAAACGAAAATTCCAATCACCTCCTACCTTAGCCATAACAGCACTTTTGCTGTAGGAAAAATCCTACATGAATAACCAGAATGTCTTACAGACACCATACCCACGCTTTGCCTAAGATAGTAGTAACAAGGATGTGGGGGTTGATAAGGACATCATGATTTCCGTGGTGGCATGGAGCTTGCCACGGAAGTCTCGATTAATTCCCCACCTTACTCATCACGCTTTCGGGTTGATATCCTCCCGCCAGCTTTCCTGCAACAGATCCGCCGCTTCCCGGGCCGCATCTCGAAACGGCAACAGTACCAGGTCGGCCCCAACTTTCATGAGTGCAGCTTTTTCATTAACCGTGTGCGCCGTAAGGGCAATCCGACCTTTAAAGTCGTGTTGCTTAAGCGTGTGCAACAAAACCAGGCATTGATCCTGACCACGAATGGTATTGATAACCCACTTGGCTTGTTTGAGAGGAATAGAGTGAAACAGCTCAGGATCCTCTGAATCGCCATAGAGTGTGGGCAATTCCTGCTTATGCCAATAGCTTACCACTTCCGGATCAAAGTCTACTCCCAGCACCTTGAATCCACGATTACGCAATTCACGTGCGATATTCCTGCCATAGCGCCCAAGTCCAAAAATGACGACATCAATATGCCCACTCAGTGAAGCATCACCAAGATCTTCCTCCAGATGATGGATCTTGCGCTCAAATATCCCCAACACAGGCGATAGCCAGTCGGATAAGCGATAAGCATACAAAATCATATAGGTGGAAAATCCGATGGTAATGAGACCAATCAGGGTGATCAGACCAACAGTCTCTTCACCGATATGGCCCATGCTTAATCCCAGCGTTGCCAGAATTAAGGAAAATTCACTGATTTGCCCAAGCGTTAGACCCGTCATGGTACTGGTTTGCCTGACATAACCCATGCGACCCATGAATGCCATCACCATGAGTGGCTTACCAATGAGTACGAACAGCGACAATATAATCGCTGGCATGACTGCGTTCGCCAGGTGAGCAACATCGATATGTACCCCGAGGTCGATAAAAAAGAACAACAATAGAAAGTCACGCAGGGTCACCAGACGGGCGGCCAGCGAAGCACGGTAAGGTGTAGCGGCAAGCGATATGCCTGCCACCAGGGCGCCAACCTCCTGGCTGAAACCCAAAACTACACCCAGGGAAGCCAGCCCAATCGCCCAGGCAATGGCGAATAACACGACTAATTCGGTAGACCTGGCGAGAGACTGTAATAGCAACGGCAGGATAAAGCGGGTTACGAGACCTACCAAAACCAGGAAGCCAGTTCCCTTTGCAAGTACCTTGATTAATTCCAGCGCAAAGTTTACATCAGGGATTTCAACTCCGTAGGCACCGATCACCAGCATGAGTAAGACCACCACGACGTCCTGCACGATCAGGATGCCCAACGCGATGCGACCATACAATGCGTCGATATCACGCTTATCTGATAATAATTTGACGATAATAATAGTGCTGGAGAAGGTAAGAGCCGCTGCAACATAAAATGCCGCGAAAGATTCCAGACCAAAGGCCAAAGCCAAACCGTAACCAAGTATGGCCGTCAGTAACATCTGACCGATACCCGTGACAACCGATACCATACCAACTGTACGAATAAGTGTGGGATCGAGTTTCAGGCCAACCACGAACAGCAGAACACCGACGCCCAGTTCAGCAAACAGTTCGACCTGATCATGCGCATGTACCCAATCAAGCCCGACGGGCCCCACCAGTACCCCGACCAGAATAAATGCCGAAATGAGTGGTTGACGTAACCACAGGCATATCGCGCCCACCAGCGAGGCAACCGCCAGTACCGCCGCTACCTCGGTAAAGATGTGTTCAAAATAAGGCATGCGTGTTTATTTACCGGTCACCTGTTGTCAGGCCGACCCACATGGTCTTGAGTTGTTTTGTTTAGGGCCGAGTGACTCCGTAGACCACGAATGTGCTGCCATCCCTTTTATAATAGTAGAGGGACTTTTCATCGAGTGAACAGGAATACAGCAGGGACTAATATGTCAAACCGAAACCGTGGCATTATTCGTGACCTAATAGGAACGCCCTCTCTTTCTCGCCATGCTTTTAATCACACCTGGGTGATTACATATTTCAGAATTTCCACCACCTGTTCAGGGGTCTGGCATACCGCCTGTGCTGCGCCGTCAACTTCTTTTAATGCATGAGTAAGATCCGGATCATGTAAGGTAATAACAGACTTGCCCAGGGCGGAGGCAAAACCGGCATCAAACGCTGCATTCCACTGCCGGTACTTGTCGCCAAAGCGCACCACGACTATGTCGGCATTTTCTATCAGAGTGCGTGTACGTATGGCATTGAGATTGGCACCCTTGTGGTCATGCCAGAAGTTATTCTCCTCCGCACCGAGAATCGCAACCCCACAGTCATCGCTTTTGGCATGATCAGTTACCGGGGCAACAAACTCGACATCAAGGCTCTCTGCCTGTGCACCCTGTTTAATACGTTCACGCCAGTTAGTGTGGATTTCACCGGAGAGATAGACGTTCCAGATTTTGTTCATTGTTTTACGACCCGTTAACTTGATATGTGAGAAGAATAAAAAAGATAACCTCTCCGCCTACTGTGTTACCAGCCATAGTGCATGGATAACCGCGGGAAAATAGAATAAAAAACACAGCAATATATTAATAACTAGATCCTTGCCTGCCCCTTTTTTCAAGTAAACTGCGAGCGGTGCCAACAGAATTGATAGGATGATCAATACGAATTTATTATTCATTATACTGTCCTCCAGGACTGATCAGTCTTCGGGAACAACAGTGGTGCGATTCCTCAGGTTTTATGGCTAAAACCTTCAGGGCGCACATTGTAACGGTGTGACAGTAGTATCCCCTTTAACAATGGCGAAGCTATCGGCGATCATGCCTCTATCTGTAAGAAACCGGGCATCCAGTCGGGAACCATTGATGTCTACCACCAAGGCACCCATCTCGCCTTCTGATACGGCCATCGCGGGATGATCCAGCGGACCTTGATCAAGTTTAGAGGATGATCCCAGTACCAGATAAATCGCTCCCTGATTAGCAACCCGCCCGGCTGCGGGTTTGATGTAGAGTGCGTTTTCATCCTTATGTACCGGCTGCTGCATCATTTGTGGCTGCAGTGTTTCAGACTTGCCGTAGTGACACCCCATAAGATGGGACCGCTCATACATGTGACTGTGGCCGCTCAATACCAGATCCACACCGGCTTGTTCCAGAAGCGGTAAAATATTCTCCCGCACATCAAACATCCGGCCACCACTGTCGCCACGACTGTCGGAATTATGCGAGCCATGGGTGTAAGGTGGGTGATGAAATGCCGCGATCAACCAGGGCTGATGACTCCCCGCCAGATCCTCTTGCAGCCAACGTAACATGGCGCTCCCTTCATCCATGCTGCTGGCGGTACTGTCAAGCACTACGAAATGAACCTGGCCATGGTCAAAGGAATAGTAATGTTCCGTCCCGGAAGGCAGGCCGCCACTTTCGCCATCAAGAGGGAAACTGAACAGGTCAAAAAACGCCCAGCGGCGCGCATCGTGGTTGCCGTACACGGGCCAAACCGGCACATTGCGCAACCAACTGGCATAGGGCTCAAAGAAGCCGGCCTGAAATTGTTCATTAGTGCCTGAACGATAGGCATTGTCACCAGTAGTAAGCAATAAATCGAAAGCGGGTCGATCAGGACGGGGGTTTAATTCCAGCCAGGTTTGCATCACATCCTGTACGACAAGCTGCCGTGGATTAGCATAACCAGGGTCCCCCAGTACCACGAGCCGTGTCGCTACCGGTTTTCCAACGCTTGGCGGGGTGAAAAACCAGAAATCAGGGCCCGCATAAAGCGATTTTTCCTTGGATTCGATAGCGTAAAAATAACGTGTGTTGGGCTCTAAACCACTGAGTCGTACTTCGTGTTCCTCGCCCGGCTGCTTTTCCTCCACTTGCCATTGCAATTGATCAGGCTGTAGACCATAGCGCACCACACCAGTTTCCGCTTCAGTGGTTTGCCAACGCAAGGTCATGCTGGTTGGGGACGGCTGTTGCAGGTAGGGCCCACGCTCACCAGTATAGAAGCTGCCGAGTGCGACGTGCCCCAGCCGCCCAAGCCCATATAACACCATCAATAGCACTACCGTAGCCAGGATATAGAGCGACCAACGCCAGTGGCGCGGGAGTTTCGGAGCAATTTGTGAATCAGGAATGGCGTCAGTCATGCAATTTTGGCCGAGTCAGTCAGAAATGAAACTTTATCACAGCAATCGGGTCTTTTTTGCAACGTTTTGCACCATTAGAATATAGTCTCTTTTATTAATACCAACCCCAAGATAGTTTCTATGCAAAAATTACCCCGGCTGCTTCATTTCCTGCTCAACGTTGGACTGCTCAACCTGGTGCTGTTTTCCCTTTTCCGGGTCGCCTTCTGGGTATATTTCAACAATCCCAGCGATCCTATTCCGGGTACAGACTTGCTTCACGGTTTTTATCTTGGTCTGAAATTTGACCTGCGGCTGGTGTTGCTAATGATCCTGCCACTGTTTGCGCTCGGCGGGCTACGATTCCTTAGCCCCTTTGAATCACGCTTGATGCGCAATATCTGGTTTGCTTACCTGGGATTGGCATTTGCCACAGCGCTGATTTTTTATTTCATGCATTTCGGTTATTACGCCTACCTGCAAACACCGATGAATGCCACCGTGTTGCGTTTCGCCTATAACCTGTCGACCTCCATGCAAATGGTGTGGGAAACCTACCCGGTGATCTGGATATGCCTCTTAATGGCTACCATCATCGGCGCCTATATCTGGTATTTGCATCGCCTGCTATGGCGTGCCGCAAATTACGCCAATCCCCATTTCCACGGCTGGAAAAAAGCGGGCGTGATCATTGCCAGTACATTTTTATTACTGTTTGGCATTTATGGCAAATTCTCTTATTACCCCTTGCGCTGGAGTGATGCCTTTGTCACGCCACATACTTTTGCCCCGGCAGTTACCGTCAACCCGGTGTTGTATTTTTTTAATACCCTCAAGAACAAGAACGTCACTTTTAATCGTGACAAGACGCGTCAGTCCTACGATCTCATGGCTGACTATCTCGGTGTCAATGACAAGGATATAGACGCTCTCAACTACCGGCGTGAAATCACCACCCCGGGAACCTATGCGGCCCAGCGGCCCAATATCGTGATGGTGTTCCTGGAGTCGTTTGCTTCCTATAAAACAGGCACATTTGGCAACCCGCTCGATCCCACACCAAATTTTGATGCTATTGCCAAACAGAGTTTGCAATTCAGTCGCTTTTATACTCCGCATACTGGCACTGCACGTTCCGTTTTTGCCGCAGTAACCGGTATTCCGGACATTGAATTAAACAAGACTTCTTCACGCAATCCGCTGGTAGTTGACCAGCATACGATCATCAATGCCTTTGAAGGTTATGAAAAGTTCTATTTTCTCGGCGGCAGCGCCAACTGGGGCAACATACGCGGCGTATTACAGCACAATATTCCCAACCTGCAAGTCTATGAGGAAGGCAGCTATGCTTCACAACGCATCGATGTGTGGGGGCTCTCGGATCTGGATCTGTTTAAGGAGGCAAACCAGATCTTACGTAAACAAGAAGAACCCTTCTTTGCCATCATTCAGACCTCCGGTAATCACCGTCCTTATACCATCCCGGAAGAAAATCACGGCTTCGAACTGGTTCAACAAGACGACAAGGCCTTGAAAAATGCCGGTTTCATTTCTGAAGGTGAATACAATTCGTTCCGTTTCATGGATCACAGCCTCGGTTTTTTCATGCAACTGGCCAAACAAGCCGGCTACTTCGACAACACGATATTTATTTTTTACGGCGACCATGGCATTACCGGCTATGGCGGGAAACACACCCCACAATTTGAATCCGACTACATCCTGACCGGTTTCCATACTCCACTGCTGTTTTATGCACCGAAATTAATCACCCAACCCGGCGTGGATCACAAGCCGGCCAGTGAGGTGGATCTGTTGCCAACGATTGCCGGCCTGGCGGCGCCACAGGGTTATGTGAATACCACCCTGGGTCGGGATCTGCGGGATTCGCAATTTGTCGAACAGCGGTATGCCTTCACCATCACTCACCACCGCATTCCGGAAATCGGCCTGATTGGCGAAGACAGCTATTTCCGTATGAATGCCGATGGCAGCAAGCCACTGCTGATCGATACCCGCGCCAATGACGCCGGTCACGATGTCTTGCAACAACAACCAGGGGAAGCACGCCAGATGCAGGAACTGGTAACAGGCATACATGAGACCGTTAAATACATGTTGTACCACAACAAACAATGATCCCTTCGCCGGTTTGACCCATTGGAGTGAATACGGCATAGTCCCTGCCCCTGATTTACCTCAAACCTGTATGGGGATAGATGCATGAAGATTCTGGTCATCGGCGGCGGCGGTCGCGAACATGCCCTGGCCTGGAAAGCCGCCCAATCCAAGGACGTCGATATTGTGTACGTGGCACCCGGTAATGCCGGCACGGCCCATGAGCCCAAGCTGCAAAATGTCGCTATCGAGGTGGACGACATACATGCTCTGACCGTCTTTGCCCAGTCCCACCAGATTGACCTGACCATTGTCGGTCCCGAAGCGCCGCTGGTGCTGGGCGTAGTCGATATTTTTCACACGGCTGGCTTACGCTGCTTTGGCCCAACCCAGGGGGCCGCACAACTGGAAGGCTCCAAGGCCTTCACCAAGGATTTTCTCGCTCGCCACCGCATTCCCACCGCCGCCTACGGTAACTTCACCGAAGTGGATAAGGCCATTACCTACATCCGACAACAGGGCGCGCCCATCGTCGTCAAGGCTGATGGTCTGGCCGCCGGTAAGGGCGTGATCCTGGCGCAAACCGAAGAGGAAGCCATTGCCGCGGTCAGAGATATGCTGGCCGGAAATGCCTTTGGTGTGGCCGGACATCGGGTGGTGATCGAGGAATACCTCACCGGCGAAGAAGCCAGTTTCATCGTCATGGTGGATGGGGAACATATCCTGCCCATGGCCACCTCCCAGGACCACAAGGCCCGTGATGAAGGTGACACCGGTCCCAATACCGGTGGCATGGGCGCCTATTCCCCCGCGCCAGTGGTCACCCCGGAAATCCACCAGCGTGTTATGCGTGAGGTGATCGAGCCAACCGTACACGGTATGGCAGCCGAAGGTCATCCATACAGCGGCTTCCTCTATGCCGGCTTGATGATCGCAAATGATGGCACCCCGAAGGTGCTGGAATACAACTGCCGCTTCGGCGACCCGGAGACCCAACCCATTCTGATGCGCCTCAGGTCCGACCTGGTGACGCTGTGCAATACGGCACTCGACGGCAAGCTCGACACCATTAACACTGAGTGGGATCCTCGGCCGTCCCTTGGAGTCGTTCTGGCTGCCGGTGGCTATCCGGCCAGTTATAGCAAGGGCGATATTATTGAAGGACTGCCCGCCGATACGCCAGATAGCAAAGTATTTCACGCCGGCACCGCTGAAAAAGACGGCCAAATCATGACCAATGGCGGCCGGGTGCTGTGTGCGGTGGCTCTGGGCAACTCCGTGGCAGCAGCCCAGAAACATGCCTATCAGTTAGTCGATCAAATTCACTGGGACGGGATGTATTGTCGACGAGACATCGGTTACCGGGCAATCGCACGCGAAAATGTCTAAATTTGAAGCTAAATTCGCTTAATTTCAGCGAAATAGCTAACATTTCAGCTCTCCCTGTAAGATGACCCCGCTGCCATACAGTGCTGTCCATGCAGCCGCAAAACGCAAATGAGTTCGTTCTCGGGTATGAGTACCGTCAGCCAAAGATAAAAGCCGTGATAATTATGACGGATTTCCAGTAAAATACGCGACTTGCTCGAACACCGTGTCTGGATAGTGTCTGGGAGACACGCTGTAAATAAACTAATCGAGCCCCGAATTCGAAAAATTTTCAAAAACTACGAGTGTTAAGGAGTATGCATGTCCGCCAAACATCCCGTGATCGCAGTTACCGGTTCTTCAGGTGCTGGTACCACGACTGTCAAAGATGCCTTTGAGCACATTTTCTTCCGGGAAGAAATCAAACCACTGGTCGTCGAAAGTGACAGTTTCCATTGCTATGATCGCGCCGCCATGAAAGACGCGATTGCCGAATTCGCCAAACAGGGCAAACAGCTCAGTCACTTCGGACCGGAAGCCAACCACTTTGATCTGATCGGCGA
>JAHEIJ010000247.1 GCA_024639445.1 Gammaproteobacteria bacterium | reverse complement strand
TGGCAACGAAATCAGTTTCGCTATTAACTTCAACAATTGCTGCATGCTTGCCATCGTCACTCGTCTTAATCACAACCAGGCCATCTGCTGCGGTACGACCCGCTTTCTTGTCCGCCTTGGTCAGGCCGGTTTTACGCATATGCTCAATCGCGGCTTCAATATCACCATCGGTTTCGACAAGCGCTTTTTTGCATTCCATCATACCCGCGCCAGTACGCTCACGCAGTTCCTTTACCAATGCTGCAGTGATTGCCATATCTATATCCTCTTGCGTTAATTCAATAATCTAATGCTGCAATGACATTATTCGAAAAAGGGGGCCGAGCCCCCTTTTGATATGCCAGAAACATTCGCTGATAAAGCGTTTACTCTGCTTCGCCTTCAGCGTCTTCAACTTTGGCTTTGGGTTTAGCTTTGGGTTTAGTCTTGGCTTCAGTTTCGTCTTCAGCTTTTGCTTTTGCTTCTGTTTTCTTGGCTACGGTCTTTTTCTTGGCTACAGTCTTTTTCTTGGCTACGGTCTTTTTCTTGGCGCTGACTTTCTTTTTCGCCGCCTTCTTTACCTTGGGTTCCGCTTCGTCTTCACCAACTTCCACGAACTCATCGCCTGGCCCAGCTGATGTGGCACCGGCAGCCTGACCTTCGATTATCGCTTTAGCCACTCCCTGGGTATACAGACTAACTGCCCGAATGGCATCGTCGTTGCCGGGGATCACATAATCCACTTTTTCCGGGTCATTGTTGGAATCCACTACGCCAATAACCGGAATACCCAGTTTAACCGCTTCATTGACGGCGATCTTTTCATGGCCGACATCAACCACAAACAGCGCATCGGGGACACCGTTCATGTCCTTGATGCCACCCAGGCTGCGCTCCAGTTTTTCCTGTTCGCGGGTCAGGGTCAGAACTTCTTTCTTGTTCAGTCCTTCAAAGCCACCTTCCGCCTGCATAGCTTCCAGTTCCTTTAGACGTTTGATGGATTGCTTAACCGTCTTGAAGTTGGTCAGCATGCCACCCAGCCAGCGATGGTTCACATAGGGCATGCCGCAACGTTCAGCTTCCTCACGCACGATGTCCTGTGCAGCACGCTTGGTTCCGACAAACAAAATTTTACCGCGCTTGGCTGCCAGAGAACCGACAAAGTTCATGGCATCGCTGTATAGCGGCAGGGTCTTTTCCAGGTTGATAATATGGATTTTATTGCGCTCACCGAAAATGTAACTCGCCATTTTCGGGTTCCAGAATCGGGTCTGGTGGCCAAAGTGCACGCCAGCCTCAAGCATCTGGCGCATGGATACGTCAGTCATTAATGTCTCTCCTAATCGGGTTAGACCTCCATACACCCCACCTGTCAACCTGACTCTGCAGGCACCCAGACAGGTGTGCCGGTGTATGTGTGAAATATTGTCCAAAATTCGGACAGTTATGTTTGCTTCAAAAGCGCGCGCTTTATACCATAAACGGCTTTGAACGACAACGCAGACGGCCCGTTGGCCTTTAACCCTTTAATTTTACAGGGTTATTAGTTTGCAGTTTACCTATTCTGCGGAAAAAGACGCAAAAAACGAAATTCACAGCAGCTTATGACAGTCACCATCAAAAACCCCGAAGAAATTGAAAAAATGCGAGTCGCCGGACGCCTGGCGGCAGAAGTCCTTGAGATGATCACGCCCCATGTGCAGGCGGGTATCACCACCACCGAGCTGGATCAGATTTGTCATGACTATATCGTCAATGAACAACAAGCCATCCCGGCTCCCCTCAATTACCATGGCTTTCCCAAATCCATCTGCACCTCGGTCAACCATGTGATTTGTCATGGAATTCCAAACGAAAAGCGGCTGAAAAACGGTGATATGGTCAACATTGACATCACCGTCATCAAAGACGACTACCATGGCGATACCAGTAAAATGTTTTTTGTGGGCGAACCCTCTATTAAAGGCCAGCGCCTGAGCCGGGTGGCTTATGAATGTCTCCGCCTGGGGATTGACCTTGTCAGACCGGGTACCCGCCTGGGGGATATTGGTCATGCGATTCAGCAACATGCCGAAGCCAACAATTACTCGGTCGTACGCGAATACTGCGGCCACGGTATCGGCAAGCAATTCCATGAAGATCCGCAGGTATTGCACTACGGCAAACAGGGCACTGGCCTGGAGCTGGAACCTGGAATGACCTTTACAATTGAACCCATGATCAATGCCGGCAAACGCCAGGTCAAACTCATGAAGGACGGCTGGACCGTGGTCACCAAGGACCACTCACTATCCGCCCAGTGGGAACATACCCTGCTGGTCACCGAGGAAGGCCGTGAAATCCTCACCCGGCGTCACGAGGAACAACCCTGATGCGGCATGTGTTGGATACCGAGCTATTTAACGCCCGGGACTTTGATACCACCCTGCAATCTGACCCGGCCGCTTCCCTCGCTCTTTTCCGGGATACCCTCCAGACGGCGAACCAGGTCCTGGTGGATCGCTTCCATGCCGGTCGTGCCGCCACCGAGCTGGTCTATGCACGCGCCAGCCTGGTTGACGCTCTTCTAACCCGTGCCTGGGCCCTCTCCTTACCGACCGATGCCGACGACATTGCGCTACTGGCCGTCGGGGGTTATGGCCGGGGAGAACTGCATCCCGGCTCCGATATCGATCTTTTGATCCTGCTACAGCAAAGTGATGAACCCTATCGCGAAGGCATCAGCACCTTTCTCACCTTCTTATGGGACATTGGCCTGGAAGTCGGCCACAGTGTGCGTAACGTGACGGAATGCCTGGAGGAGGCGACCAAGGATATAACGGTGGCGACCAATATCCAGGAAGCTCGCCTGCTGATCGGCAACCAGGCCCTGTTTGAAGAGCAACGCCGGCTATGCGCTGCCGACCAAATCTGGCCGGGTCCCGAGTTTTTCAAAGCCAAATGGGAAGAGCAAATCCAGCGACACTATAAGTACAACGAGACCGGCTATAACCTGGAACCGAATATCAAGGAAAACCCCGGCGGACTTCGTGATATCCAGATGATCGGCTGGGTCGCCAAGCGGCATTTTGGCGTGGATACCCTGCAGGAACTGGTCGCCCACGGTTTCCTCACCCGGGATGAATATCAGTTACTACGGGAAGGCCAGGCCTTTTTGTGGCGGGTACGCTTTGGGGTGCATGTGCTGGCCGGACGGCGGGAAGATCGTCTGTTGTTCGATCATCAACGCCTACTGGCCAAACAATTTGGTTACCGGGATACCCCACAGAGGCTCGCGGTAGAACAGTTCATGAAGCAATACTACCGCATGGTGATGGAACTGAGTCGTCTGAATGAAATGCTGTTGCAGTTGTTTCAGGAAGAAATTCTCTACCACGATGATCCCGGCGAACCGGTCGAAATCAATAAACGCTTTCAGGCGCGCAAGGGATTTCTCGAAGTCAGGCATGAAAAAATCTTCAAGCATTATCCGTTTGCGCTGCTGGAAATATTTCTGCTGCTGGAACAGCATCGCGAGCTGAAAGGTGTGCGCGCCAATACGATTCGCCTGATTCGGCAGGACCGGGATTTAATTGATGCCAGCTTTCGTGAGGATTTGCGTAATCGCAGCTTGTTCATGGAAATCATGCGTCAGACAAGCGGCGTTACCCACGAACTACGTCGCATGAATCGTTACGGTATTCTCGCGGCATATCTTCCTGAGTTCGGCCGCATCGTCGGTCAGATGCAACATGACTTGTTCCATGTCTACACGGTTGATGAACATACGTTGATGGTGATACGCAATCTTCGACGTTTTACCGTTCCTGCGTTTTCCCATGAATTCCGGTTTTGTAGCGAATTGATCAAGACCATTCCGAAACAGGAGTTGCTGTTAATCACCGGCCTGTATCATGACATTGCCAAGGGACGCGGCGGTGACCATTCCGTCCTCGGCGCGCTCGATGCGGAAGTGTTTTGT
>JAHEIJ010000246.1 GCA_024639445.1 Gammaproteobacteria bacterium | reverse complement strand
CAAGATCAGGGAATCCCTGATGATTCCTGAAAGGAATCTAGGGGCAGGAAATACTTAATGCGACCGTAGCGAAGCGTAGGAAGTACCTGATAAAACCCGAAGGGGTTCTGGGGTAAAACGCGAAGAGGTTCTAAGTGTGACCAGAACAAGCAACGCGCGTTCAGGAAATACTTAATGAACCTCATCAGAGGTTCTAAGTGCTCAGACCCCATTGATTGTATACCTTGATTTTGGTTTTTTAACAATTGGTTAAAGCAATTTAGCAAACAGATATACTATAAAATAACATAACAGGATAATGGCCAGGATAGAACCTGAATAGCGGACAGGATTTTCTTTAAACATGTCCATGGAAGTCCTTTTCTTTAATCGATATTCTTCTCGTACCCGTTTTTGTCGTAACTGTTGATACTCATCAATCAGGTGCCGGGCTTCCTCTACTTCTTCTTCGTTTACAACCCAAAGGCCCGGTACCGACATACTGAGAATTCCTGCTGAAGTTTCGTGAAATTCGATATTGTTATCGAGTAGCAATTCGCGAACATCCTGCGCCTCATCGTCGGGTACGTGTCTGAGATTAAATATTAAAACAGCCATAAATTAGTGATTGATGTACATATCAAAGGATTTGAAACATGGATTTTCAATAGTCTTATTTCTCTTACCTAATTATCCCTTGAAAAATAATAAAATCGTGGTCACACCCCTATCCCATCTTCATTGCCCGGCCAGCTCGGTGACCACATCGGCCAATCCCAGGGTGACCCGCGCCAGGCTCCGGTAATCAATCTTTTTCGGTGTGTCCGTCACCGCGTGGTAGTGTTGGTAACGAAACAGCGCCGTGTCCGTAATCATGATGGCCGGGTAGTCGGCTTGCCAGAATGACCAGTGGTCCGACCAGTGGACACCCATCATCCAACCTGGGGCCGCCACCCCTTCCGATGGAAACTGGGTCGATGCACGAAATGCACCCACGGCCTGACGGACCAGGCGCCGCGAAGACAGGTTGCCAACAAAACCGATGAAATTGCCGATATCAGGATAAAACAAGCTGAACGGTATTGGATAGTACTGACTGTCAGGTTGATCGCTGTAATAGCCGATTGTCTCCAGTGCGAGCATGGCCTTGATCTGCTCGCCGCGCTGGCGCGAGCGGGCAACATACACACTGCTTCCCATTTCTTCACTGTAGAAGAACGGCGGTTCTTCATTGGCAAACGCCACAAATCGTATGGTACGTGAATAGGTGCTACCGGCCAGTAAGCGTGCGATCTCCAGCATGGCGGCAACACCCGAGGCATTGTCATTCGCCCCCGGTGTACCACTTATCGAATCATAGTGAGCACCCAGAATAATGATCTCCTGTGGGGCACTGTCACCAGGCAGTTCGACCTCAAGGTTCTGAAGCGTCAAGTCACGACTCTCAAAAGACTGGATATGTACCTCGTAACCCAAATCTTCGAGTGTTTGGCGAATATAGAGGGCAGCGGCTGCCAGTGCCTCGGGATGCCAAACATTACGCTCACCGATCTGGCCGGCCAACATCCCGACATGGCGCTTCAGATTGTCATGGATTAACTGCTCTTGACTCGACAGAGGTGGTACCGTGGTCGACCAGGATTTACCGGGCATGGCAGTCATGTACCATGCTCCCGCGATGATGAGAGCTAATATGACACCCCAGCGAAGTGCCATTGCTATCCATTTACCCTTGCGGGTTGTTGAAGGGGTATTAGTCATCTCCGATTAATCGGTAACCTCATAGAAATATAAAAAGTCTGACTTGTGAATTTTCCACTATTTAATTGAGTCTGACCCTTTATTTATCCATTGTTAATTCCTTAGTCATAAAAATAAATCAATTTATCGTTTCAATCGAGTCTGACCACGTTTATTAGTTTCTTCAAGATCGGCTTTCAGTTGATGCCCTCCCCTTCTTCACAAGTGGCGTGTAGTCGTCACGCTTGGATGGCAGGATAACCAGGCACTGCTCTCGTACTATCACATCCACATACATCCCGGTAGTGAAACCGGCCTGCGCCAGCCAGTTGCCTTTTAACGGCAGCAACGGGCTGAGTTTTGGAGAGATAGATTTAACGATTTTCAGGCGCCTGGTTTGCTTCATATCCATGTTGCTCTAATCCATTACGATAGTCGAGTATAAACATGAATTCCATTTATCAGAACGAAGTACAACTTCGGGTTCTATAAAATTGGATGGGAAAAATCCGAGAAGCTTGAGATGAGGATATTCTTAAAGTAGGCTTATTACCCATGAAATGAGGCTTTTAAGCCTATTATCAGACTATATATAAATAGAAAGCTAACTTAATTCAATTAGTTATGTAGGTCCGACCCCGCTCGAACCAGAAACTCGCGAATGATCTCCCAGTTATTTAGGTAACTAGACAAATTATCAATCTTGCTAAATAGTACCTTGTTCCAGGTATCATTAGCATCTTGAGCTATACGTACAACTTCCGTTGGAACGACATACATCTCAGGATCACGGATTCCACTATCACCATTCTTGCGTGGTTTGTTATAACCGCGATTGAGTTTTGCAATTACTACAAAATCGGAATCGAAATTTTTATAATAATATTCCCAACACCACTACCATAACGGCTTTTAACCTGAATTCGACATGACTTATTTCCTTCAGCATTAACTGCAATTAGGTCATAACCTGGCATTTTCGAATAGGTTTTATGTGCTTCGATTCCATTAACCAGTAACCATTAACCAGTAACCAGCCTACTACTAAAAATTCTGCACCTTCTGCTTCCAGCCGTGTATTCCTTCTTTTTGCCATTTAGCAATAACCTTATTTATGTGTAGAAAGAATTAAACTTTTAATCTGAATTAAGGAATAACTTGGTTTTATCATATTTGGATCAGAGTAAAATTATTTCTCAAACAGTACATTTATATAGAGTTTTTACTCTGACCCCAAATATCTCGGCTTAGATTTTACTATTATTATCTAAAATCGATCATGGCCCTTCAAAAGCACCCATGGCCGGTGGTTTGGTATAGACTGCCTCATCGTAATCCAGCCCGATACGACCTGTCACGTCATTTGTACCCATTCCCAGTACTGGGCTGTTGATACCAATATGAAAATCATTACTGACTGGATCAATAAACACTGGATCCAGCTGATAAAGTGAAGCTGTTTCAGGAGGAATTGAAGCCGGCAGGGTGGTTATGTATGAAACATCCTGGTCCGTGGCCCACCACAGGTTGTTATCGAAGCTAAACGTTTCCGCTTGTGTGTTAATACCAATATTTACCACAACCGGGACGGTTCCCGCAGAGTAACGAACAATATTATTTAGAAAGTCGCCATTTTGAGATTCGGCAAACTTATAAGTAGCATCCGTAACGGACTCCTGAAGAATTCGAACAATATACCAGGTTGGGTCAATGATGGTGTTATTAGCAAAAACACAATCCACACAACCGGTAAAAGACACAGGGTTACTGACACTGTTAAAGACATTCGATAGCATGGTAATGCGGCTTGCTTCTGTATTTTCTACTGTGGGATCAGTCGCAATATCGACTAACGGTGGCCTGAAAAATGTAGTGCCGGTAGAACCACCAGCATTAATGGCTCGCGACCCAGCCGGCATATTCGCAAAATAATTGCCATGAATCAGCACATCAGAACTACCGCCTTTGGTCTGAACACCGGAGGCGGGAGAATCACTGACGGTGTTCTGACTGATCACCACATTATGACAACCAACAAGATCAATAGCCGATGAGCCTGACCCAACAGATGAGAAATGAGAATTAACAATGGTGAGATGGTTGACCCCGGATGCTTTAAGCGCGTCATTATTACCGGCACCTAATGAAGACAAGAATGAGTTCTTGATGATGATGTATTCAGCAGCACTAGTGTTGTCGTACTCTCCACCGTCATCGATATTC
>JAHEIJ010000245.1 GCA_024639445.1 Gammaproteobacteria bacterium | reverse complement strand
CAAACCAGCAGCAAACAGTATGTAATTATTACAGACCAGTTATCTTTAAAAAAGGAACCTGTACGTGAAAATAAGTGCCGACGAAGTAAAATATGTTACCAGGCTGGCGCGCTTGAATCTCTCGGATAATGAGGTTGAAGCAATGACTACGCAGCTTGATAGTATCTTAAATTATGTTGACAAGCTTAACGAACTCGACACGGGAAAGGTCGCACCGACGACCCATGCCATAGAAGTCCATAATGCCTTTCGAGATGATGAGGTCAGGGAGTCCTTGGGTCAAGAGGCAAGTCTGCAAAATGCACCCCGGCAAAATGGCGAAGCCTTTGTGGTTCCAAAAGTAATTTAGACTTTTCAGTTTTTTATAGATACTGTTGGAGCGGACTTCTATCGTGGGAGTCCGTTCCTCTATTATTGAACAGCCAAATACCTGCCAATATATAATGATACCAGGTTCACTTGAGGATACAATGGAACTCTATGCGTTAACAATCCATGAACTACAAGAACTTCTTGCAAATAAAGAAGTTTCAGCTGTTGATATCTGCCAATCTGTGCTCGATCGAATCGAAAGGGTTGAAGGTAAAATAGGCGCGTATATCACTCTGGATAAAGAAAAAGCTCTCGAGCAGGCAGCGGTTGCCGATCAGCATATCGATGAAGGTAAAGGCGGTGCCCTTTGCGGCATACCCCTCTCTGTAAAAGATATCCTCTGCACCAAAGGCTTGCGAACTACCTGTGGATCAAAAATTCTGGAATCGTTTATTCCACCTTACGATGCAACGGCAGTCGAAAAATTGAACGCCGCGGGCGCGGTTATTCTGGGTAAGGCAACCATGGATGAATTTGCCATGGGGTCATCCAATGAAAACTGTGCCTATGGCGTACCCAAAAATCCCTGGAACACAGAATGCATCTGCGGCGGGTCAAGCGGTGGATCTGCCGCTTCTGTTGCCGCTGACGAATGCATTGCCTCTATAGGTTCAGATACCGGCGGGTCAATCCGCCAACCTGCATCCCATTGCGGCGTTGTCGGCATGAAGCCGACATATGGCAGGGTCTCAAGATATGGCCTGGTTGCATATGCCTCTTCCCTTGACCAGCTTGGCCCCATAACCAAGGATGTTGAAGATTGTGCCATTATGCTGAACGCCATCAGCGGCTATGACCCAAAAGACTCAACATCTGTTAATCGTCAGACACCTGATTATCGCCAATCGCTCAAGGATGGGCTTAAAGGGCTGACTGTTGGAATCCCGAAAGAATATTTTACTGCCGGTCTGGATTCTGAAGTGGAACAGGCCGTTCAACAAGGCATAAACCTCTTGCGGGAGGCGGGTGCTGATACGGTTGAGGTCTCTTTGCCACACACCGACTATGCTGTGGCGGCATATTATGTTATTGCGCCGGCGGAAGCCAGTTCAAACCTGGCCCGTTATGATGGTGTCAGGTACGGTTTTAGGGATATGGAAGCAGAGTCATTGCTTGAAATGTACAAAGAAAGCCGTTCCATAGGGTTTGGCGATGAAGTGAAACGCCGGATCATTATCGGTACTTATGCTCTGTCGTCAGGTTACTATGATGCCTATTACAAAAAGGCGCTGCAGGTTCGCTCCCTTATTGTTGAAGACTTTACAAATGCCTTTGAAAAATGCGATGTGCTTGTATCGCCGGTTTGTCCAACCCCTGCCTGGAAGATCGGCGAAAAGGTGGATGACCCTTTGAGCATGTATCTTTCGGATATTCTGACCATTGCCACAAATTTGGCTGGATTGCCCGGCATCTCTGTTCCTTGCGGGTTCAGCGGTAATGGCTTGCCCATTGGCTTTCAGATCCAGGGCGGGCACTTTGAAGAAGAAAAACTGCTGCAAATTGCCTACAACCTCGAACAGCGACTTGATATCTCGGGCAAAAAACCAGCTCTCTCATAATTGATAGACTCAGAATACGAAAGCTATGAACCACAAAGGCCCAGAGGCACAGCAAGTCGAAAAATATTCGCATTGAAAAATATATTTGTGTCTTTGTGGTTGAAATAAAAAGGACAAACCCTTGTGAAACTCAACGTACCGGAAAACATAAAAACATTAATTCCTTACCCACCGGGTAAACCCTTAGAAGAACTGGAAAGGGAATATGGCATTACAGATTCCATCAAGCTTGCCTCCAATGAAAATGCCTTAGGCCCTTCACCCAAGGCCACGGCCGCCATTGCCAACGCCCTCAAAAATCTGCACCGTTACCCTGACGGCAGTTGTTATTATTTGGCTGAAAAACTGGCTGAAAAAATCGGGGTCAATGCCCAGGAAATTGTTTTTGGTAATGGCTCCAATGAAATTATTGAGCTTCTTATTGCCGCCTTTCT
Source organism: Gammaproteobacteria bacterium (assembly GCA_024639445.1). Taxonomy (GTDB): domain Bacteria; phylum Pseudomonadota; class Gammaproteobacteria; order UBA6429; family Thiohalophilaceae; genus JAHEIJ01. The sequence goes on along the minus strand of JAHEIJ010000245.1, from coordinate 1,594 downwards.
CGAACCGGACTTCGAGGTCATAACCAGCCATCCCACCTTTTTGGTCTACCAGAAAATGGTGCAGGCCCGTGGCGGTATAAACAGGGTAGTGCCACTCAAAGATATGCACCATGATCTTGATGGAATCCTTAAGCAAATAAACGAGAAGACCCGACTGATTTTTCTCGATAACCCGAACAATCCAACCGGTACTGTTTTTACTAAAGATGAATTTGAATCCTTTCTGGATAAAGTTCCCGAATCTGTTATTGTTGTGCTGGACGAGGCCTATGTTGATTTTGTCGACCGGGAAATTCGTCTGGATGCCCGGAACTATCTGAAGAGCGATAAACCTGTTGTTGCTCTCCGCACTTTTTCAAAGGCCTATGGCCTTGCAGGGCTGCGAATTGGTTATGGTCTCATGTCTGCAACCATATCAGATTACATCAACCGTGTTCGGCAACCATTCAATGTCAACCAGTTAGCGCAGGTTGCCGCGCTTGCCGCGCTCGAAGATGAAGAACACTATCAAAAAACCTTCGATTTGACCAAACAAGGCATTGCCTGGCTCAGCAAGGAAGTCTCGGCGATAGGCTGCAAAGCGTTTGCGACACAGACCAATTTTTTTCTGATTGATGTTGGCATGGATTGCAAAAAACTCTATGAAGCCATGCTCGGAAAAGGTGTAATTATACGGCCCATGTCTGCCTATGGCTACCCGAATTACATCAGGATAACCGTCGGTCTTCCTGAAGAGAACAAACGCTTTATTAAGGCCCTCTCCCAATCATTGGAAGAGCTGAAATGAATCCTGTGATCGTTACCATAGATGGGCCTTCCGGTGCCGGCAAAAGCACCATTACAAAACAGCTGGCTGCAGAGCTTCTGTTCACATATCTGGATACCGGTGCCATGTACCGGGCAGTTGGCCTCAAAATTCATCGCACCGGAACGAACCTGGACGACCGGAATGGGTTGCAAAAACTGCTCGATACCATTGACCTGCGTCTTGTTCCGGATGGTGATGGAACAAGGGTTTTATTAAACAATGAGGACGTGTCAGAAGCCATAAGAACCCCTGAGATGAGCATGATTGCCTCCCGTGTCTCGGCTGATAAGCTGGTGCGTGAAAAACTCACTCTTTTGCAGCGCAATGTCGGCCAGAAAGGATCCATTGTAGCTGAAGGACGGGACATGGGAACCGTTGTATTTCCCAAAGCCAATCATAAATTTTTTCTTGATGCATCGCCCGAAGAACGTGCCCGACGGAGACAAAAACAGCTGGCGGAGCAAGGGCAGGAGGTCGATTATAAAGAAACTCTTGAGCAGATCATCAAGCGGGACAAGGATGACAGCAGCCGGGCATTATCTCCCTTGAAACCAGCGGAAGATGCAATTATAATAGATTCTTCTGAAATGACTATTGACGAAGTGGTAGACTTTATGGTGAAATACATACAAAGGTAGTTAGGTTGTTTGTTTTTCATAAACCACAAAAAACAATAAGGAAGGGCGATCATGGCTGATGACGGCAGGGCCTTTAAGCGGCGGCACCTTATTTATTATTTGGAAGTTAATGATCTTGATTCCGGTGAATTACTTGGACACCTTGTAG
>JAHEIJ010000244.1 GCA_024639445.1 Gammaproteobacteria bacterium | reverse complement strand
CCTATCGGAATGATCTCAATGCTTATGCCCGCTGGCTCGCCAGCCAACAGCAAACTGATTTAACGGCTGTTGGGCGTGATGATGTGCAGACCTATCTGGCTCAGCGTGTCGCGGCCAAGGCCAGCCCGCGAAGTACCGCGCGCTTGCTCTCGACCCTGCGACGTTTTTATGCCTGGTTACGGCGGGAAAACCGGATTAGCCAGGACCCCACTGCACTGATCGAGGCCCCAAAGCTGGGGCGGCCCTTGCCCAAAACCCTGACCGAGCTCGAGGTCGAAGCGCTGCTGGCTGCACCGGATACCCAGACGCCTTTGGGAATGCGGGATCGGACCATGCTGGAAGTCCTCTATGCCAGTGGCCTGCGGGTTTCGGAGCTGGTTAACCTCACGGTTATGCAGCTCAACCTGCAGCAGGGGGTGATTCGTGTTACCGGCAAAGGTAACAAGGAGCGACTGGTTCCCCTGGGCGACGAAGCGATGAGCTGGCTGCAACGCTATATACAGGATGTGCGTCTCGCACTGCTGAATGGCCAGACTCGTGATGCCCTGTTTGTGACCCAGCGCCGTGAAGCGATGACCCGCCAGGCATTCTGGTACATGATTAAACGACATGCCCAGAGTGCGGGTATCGAGAAAGGGCTTTCGCCCCATACCCTGAGGCATGCCTTTGCAACGCATCTGCTGAATCATGGCGCTGACCTGCGGGTGGTGCAAATGCTGCTCGGTCACAGCGATCTGTCAACCACCCAGATCTACACCCATGTGGCACGGGCCCGTCTCAAGGACCTGCATGCCCGACATCATCCCCGGGGTTGAACCCAAAGTGTGGGATGTTGTCACACCTGGGGAGGTCGGATGGGATATAATTCCGCCGTCGTAAGCTCCCTATACGCTACTGTCATTGAGGTCTGGTTTCCCATGAATTTCCTTATCAAACTGCTGGTTACGGCTAGCGCGTTAGTTTTTCTGAATACACCGGCTATGGCCGATGCCGATGCTGACATCAAGCAAGCCCATGCGGCGGTACAAAAGATGATTCCGAATATTCCGCTTGAGGCGATTCAGCCTTCCCCCTTGCCCGGGTTGTACCAGGTCATGGTTCCGCCACAGATGTTTTATATCAGCGCAGATGGCCGTTATGCGGTTGATGGTGATCTGATTGATCTAAAGTCGGGAGTTAATGTGTCTACTGCGTTACGGGATAAGATGCGAATTGCGGCCGTTAATGCCCAGGGCGAGGAGGCGATGATCGTCTACGGTCCGAAAAAGCCGAAGCATACCGTGACGGTGTTTACCGATATCGACTGTGGCTATTGTCGCAAGCTGCATAACGAGATGGCCAAGTACAATAAAGCCGGCATCCAGGTACGCTACCTGGCTTACCCTCGCGCCGGCGTTGGTTCCGGTTCCTATCAAAAAGCCGTATCGGTGTGGTGTTCCAAAGACAAGTCGGAAGCCATGACACGCGCCAAGCAGGGCCAGGAGGTGAAAGCGAAAGATTGCAACAATCCTGTGGCGCAACAATTTGCGCTGGCACAAAGGCTTGGGATTCGCGGGACTCCCGCCATCGTTACGGAGCAGGGCCAGATTTTACCGGGTTATGTGCCGGCAGAACGGTTAAAGACGATGCTGGATGGACATGCGATGCAATAATGTCTTGCTTGCACATGATTTCTAAAAGACAAAGCCCCCGTGAGGGGGCTTGTTGTTACAGCAGTCCTAATTCAGTGCCAGCGCCAGTTTGCGACGATAACTACTTACCAGTTCATGCTTGTCACCCAGAAGGTCAAATAATTTTAACAGTGCCTTGCGCCCGGCATCATCCTGGAACTGCCGATCCCTTTTAACCACTTCAAGTAATTGCTCGAACGCGATGTCGAACTGGCCTTGCAAAATAGCATGTGCGCTTAACTGGTAACGCGCCTCACTATTGTCAGGATCATCAGCAACTTGCTGCTGCACGGTTACCATATCCGGTGCATTGTCCACGATGTGAATGAATTCCAATTGTGCCTGCATGGCCTGAACTTGCGGGTTGTCGTTTGCTACCGCGGATAAACTTTCCAACCATTTTTTGGCTTCATCAACATGCTGTTCACGTAACAGGATATTGGTATAAATCAGCTTGTTATTCAGGTTGTCCGGATGCGCCTGCAGGATTTGACCCATTTGTGACAAGGCGGCCTCGCTGTCTCCCTGTTGGTACAGCATGAGCGCTTGCTGCATAAGTTGGTCGGATTCATTTTCGATATGTTTGTCAAGAAAGGCACGAATCTGACTTTCGGGTAAGGCACCGGTAAATTCATCGACGATTTGGCCATTCTTGACGAGCTTGACGGTGGGCACACTACGCACTCCAAACTGGCTTGCCAGCCCTTGTTGCGAATCTATCTCTACCTTGGCAAGCAGAAACTTGCCCTGGTAACTCTGTGCCAGCTGCTCCAGGATGGGCATTAGGGATTGGCAGGGACCACACCAGGTGGCCCAAAAATCGACCAGCACAGGTTGCTGGTGTGATGCCTCAATAACCTGAGCTGCAAAATTCTGTTCAGTCACTTCAAAACTGATAGCCTGATTCATAAGGTCTTCTTCATTCGGGTTGCTGGCTACGTGTATTCGTTTTCAATATGGCCTGCCTCTTGCGAGTTCAATCCGGGAATTCTACCGGCAGCTCGACAATGCCTGCACAGGCGGTAAACAGCAGGAGGGCACGTACTGGTAGCGACGGCCAGAGTTGTTGTACGCCTCGGCGATAATAGTCCAGTTGCTCAAAGTAGGGTTCAGCCAATAGTGTCAGGTTATCCGGCTTGGCGGATCGGTGGGTTTTGTAGTCGATTACCAGTACCTCTGTCTCAGTCAGTAGCAAGCGATCGATTACGCCATGCACTGTGGCGCCTTCTTGTCGATACAGGATAGGGACCTCATTGAACGCCTGTATGAAATTGGTCGGGTCGAAGAAGGCCTGCATCGCCGGGTGTTGCCGGAGCTGCTGTGCTTCATGCCAGCAGTTTTCAACTTCTGCCGCTTCAATCTGCAGACCCAGTTGTCCGGTGATAGCCTGCGGGTCCAGGTTTTCCTCATTGCTCAACAGTTCCAGCATGCGATGGATAAGGACACCATGCAGGCGGCCATCCTCATCACCTACCGCGCCAGTGGCTTGCTGGAGAGCCAGTTGTCGGCTGGGGGCGATTTCACGATAGATCGGTGCAAGCCGTAAAGGTTGGGACAGTTGTGGATCAACAATTACCTCTTGGATTTGCTTCGCTTGCGGCTGTGGAGGAAGAGTCGTCGGAGGTGAATTTGATGTCTCCAGCACATGGGGCGTATCAAGTGAAAGGGGATCAAGCTCGTATTGGCTGGCAATGTCGCCATACCAACTCAGCTGTTTACCCTTCTGCGGCAGACAGCCGGAGATATACAACAACTGACAACTGCGGGTCAGTGCCACATAGAGCAGATTGGTCTCTTCACGCAGTTCATCCTGCTGTTGTTGTTGTAATAACTTGTCACTCAGCATATCGCGTTGCTGTTGCACGGGATTAAGCAATAGACAAGTGGGGCGTGGCTGCTCTACCGGCCAGTCACACAGAACGCTATAGGCATTACGTGCTGGAGGGGTGCGGGCGGCATCAACCAGAAAGACCACGGCGGCTTCAAGACCCTTGGCGGCATGGATGGTCATGAGGCGGACACGATCCATTTCGCCGCTACTAACGGGCTCGTCTGGGGCATCATGTTGCTGTTGACGTAGTTCATTCAGCCAATCAATGAACCGCATTAGACTCGGATAACGGCCACTGTCCATCTCCAGCGCCAGTTCCAGCAGACGGGTAAGGTTCGCGTTGACGCGTGCTTGCAAATGGGAGGGGAAAGCGGCACGGAATCGCGCCAGCACATGACCCTCACTGTAAATGTGATCCAGCAAATCGTGGACCGGGATGTGGCCTGCCAGCGCACGCCATTGAGTCAGTA
>JAHEIJ010000243.1 GCA_024639445.1 Gammaproteobacteria bacterium | reverse complement strand
ATTGTCACATGTTATCTTTAACCTGTTTACCGCTTGTGGCGCATTAATTCTCATTACACCTTACACCGTGTTATGGGAATATCTGTCTCCCGGTGCACTAAGTTCAAATGCGGAAATTGCATTAGTCGCCTTTCATACCAGCTATAACACGCTTGGGGTAATGGTCATTTTGCCATTCACGGGCCGCTTTGCGCGCTTGATAGAGAAACTCGTGCCGGATAAAAAACCTTCTTATACCGGCAGACTGGGTGAGGGACTGCTAGAACAACCGGGGCTGGCATTAGCCGCGGTACAAGTCAGCATTCATGATGAACTGCTCGCACTATTACGGCATGTCAATGCGATGCTCGGTGATAGTTTGATGGGAAGGCGTGCTGATTTAATGGAATTACATCAAGCCCTGGACGATACAAATACCTATGTTGATCGGATTCACTTGCATGATACAAAAGGTGCTGAATGGCAGCGGATGCTTGGGATTGTGCATACGCTGGATCATATGCGGCGCTTACATGAACGTTGCGAAGAAGAAGAGGACCGTGCGAGTACCGCAAGAGGTAGCTCAGAATTGTCTGACTATGGTCAAGCCCTGGTCGAGACAATTAACGCTATATTCAATGATATCGAAACCAAACGCTGGGTTGACGCAACCCAACGTGCAGCTAAAACTGCGGCATATATTCATGATCAGGTTGAACCACTAAGGGAAACTATACTTGCCAAAATTGCCAGAGGAGAAATTGATATATCACAAGGAACAGGGCGTCTTGAAGCAATTCGCTGGTTAAAACGAGTTAGCAAGCATGTTGCCCGTATTATGCAACATTATGGTGAGGCGGTACTCGCCGCAGGCAAGTGAACTCAAGACAGGTTGTTTATAGTCGGCTTTGTCGGCCGTAAATCAAATTATTGATGGTACGGCTGACTTAATTCGTGAACCGCCTCGATGAAGGCTTTGGCATGTTCAGGATCTACATGCTGGTGAATACCGTGCCCAAGATTAAAGACATGACCGCTACCCTTACCGTAACTTTCAAGAATAAAGGCCACTTCCTGGCGAATTCTTTCCGGTGATGAATACAGCACACAAGGGTCCATATTGCCCTGCAAGGCAACCTTGTCGCCAACACGCGCACGGGCTAGCCCGATATCCAGAGTCCAGTCCAGCCCAAGCGCATCCGCCCCGGTTTTGGCCTGGTCCTCCAGCCATTGGCAACCGCCTTTACTGAAGATGATTACCGGGACGTTACGGCCATCGCGCTCACGCTGGATGCCATCGATAATTTGCTGCATATAGCGCAACGAGAATTCCTTGTAATCCCGTGTCGTCAGCACACCACCCCAGGTATCGAAAATCATAACAGTCTGGGCGCCACTCTCTATCTGGGCATTCAGGTAGGCGATGACGGAACGTGCCAGTACATCCAGAAGTTTATGCATCAGTTCCGGCTGTTCATACAGCATGCCCTTGCAAGTATGAAAGTCCTTGCTGCTGCCACCTTCGACCATGTAAGTCACCAGTGTCCAGGGGCTACCGGAAAAGCCGATCAGTGGTACTCGGCCATTTAATTCGCGCCGAATCATGCTGACGGCATTCATCACATAGCCGAGGTCATAGTGCATGTCCGGTACGCCTAATTTTTCAACGTCTGTCTTGGTGCGAATGGGATTTTCAAAACGTGGTCCTTCGCCTTCCGCAAAATACAAGCCCAGACCCATGGCGTCGGGAATGGTGAGAATATCGGAAAACAGGATTGCGGCATCCAGGGGAAAACGATCCAGTGGTTGCAGGGTTACTTCAGTCGCCAGCTCCGGTGTTTTACAGAGGGTGAGAAAGTCCCCGGCTTTTTTGCGCGTTGCACGATACTCCGGCAAGTAACGGCCTGCCTGACGCATCATCCATACCGGTGTCATATCAACGGGTTGTTTTAACAGGGCGCGGAGAAAGCGATCGTTTTTCAGTTCAGTCATGATTTTATTGTTAACTAAAGTGACGCTGGGTTCTGTGAAGAACACCATATCACTTAATTGTTACGGGCCGGTGCAAATGCAGCCCATGGATTTTTAGTTATACATCCAGGTAGTCGAGGATGCCTTCCGCCGCCTGCCGACCTTCATATACCGCGGTGACGACCAGATCGGAACCGCGCACCATGTCCCCACCGGCAAAGACTTTTGGATTGGTGGTTTGATGCCTGAATTCCTGTTCCAATGGCGCTTTGACACGACCCCGTTCATCGATTTCAATCCCGGCATCAGTCAGCCAGTCGGCGGGACTGGGGCGGAAACCAAAGGCAATGATAACGCGATCTGCCATGATGATTTCTTCGGAATCCGGCACGGGTTCCGGTCGACGACGGCCCCGCTCATCCGGCTCACCCAGTTGAGTGGTGACAACTTTAACGCCTTCGACGCGATCCGAACCAACAATTTCGATCGGTTGGCGATTCCACAGGAACTGCACGCCTTCTTCCTTGGCATTTGCCACCTCACGTTTGGAGCCGGGCATATTGGCTTCATCGCGGCGATAGGCACAGGTGACCGAGTTGGCCCCCTGGCGGATCGAGGTACGGTTGCAGTCCATGGCGGTATCACCACCACCGAGGATGACCACATGCTTGCCATCCATATTGATAAAATCCGCCGGATTCTTTTCCAGTCCAAGGCAGCGGTTTGCGTTAGATATCAGGAAGGGCAAGGCCTCAAATACACCGGGCAGGTCTTCACCCGGAAATCCGCCTTTCATATAGGTGTAGGTGCCGGTACCCATGAAGACAGAATCGTATTCCGCCAGCAACTGCTCGAAGGTGATGTCCTTACCCACCTCTGTGCCGAGAATGAACTCCACCCCCATTTCTTCCATTACCGCGCGACGATTTTTAACGACTTCTTTTTCCAGTTTGAATTCCGGGATGCCGAATGTAAGCAGGCCTCCGATTTCCTCATACCGATCGTAGACAACGGGTTTCACGCCGTTACGAATTAGCACGTCAGCACAGCCCAGTCCCGCCGGCCCGGCGCCAATTACCGCGACACGTTTTCCCGTGTCCTTGACCCGGGACAAGTCGGGTCGCCAGCCTTGCTTAAAGGCGGTATCACTGATGTATTTTTCGATGGAGCCAATGGTGACCGCGCCGAAGCCATCATTGAGGGTGCAGGCGCCTTCACACAGGCGATCCTGGGGGCAGACACGACCACAGATTTCCGGCAGCGAATTTGTACGGTGTGAAAGTTCGGCGGCTTCCTCAATATTGCCTTCACCAACGAGCTTAAGCCAGTTGGGAATATAATTATGAACCGGGCATTTCCATTCGCAGTATGGATTCCCGCAGGCGAGACAACGATCAGCCTGATGCGCTGCTGTCTCGGCATCATACTTGCCATAAATTTCCCGATATTCTTTTTTACGTTCGTTAGCGGGTTTTTTATGCGGATCCTGCCGTGGAACCTGAACAAATTGAAAGTTGTTACTCATAATTCCAGTTTCTAGTCTTTAGCGTGTGGCGCCTCAGCGTATAGCAACGCCGAGATGCTAATGTCACTCGTGTTAATGATTAGGCAGCGCGCTGCAGGTCTTCCAGCAGGGATTCCAGCGAAGCAGCTTTTGGTTTAACCAGCCAGAACTTGCCAATGGCATCGGCAAAGTTATTGAGGATATATTGGCCGCGGTGACTGCCAGTCTCGGCTACGAATTCCTCGATCACTTTACGCAGGTGGCCGCGATAGGCTTCCATATGTTCCGCGCCTATACGCTGGATTTCGACATCCTGATTGGTGCAATCAACAAAAGTATTAGGTTCGTCATAAACATAGGCGAAACCACCCGTCATACCGGCACCGAAGTTTGTGCCGGTACTACCCAACACGGTTATCAGGCCGCCAGTCATGTATTCGCAGCCATGATCGCCCACGCCTTCGATAACGGCATGGCAGCCTGAATTGCGTACCCCGAAGCGTTCGCCTGCGGTACC
>JAHEIJ010000242.1 GCA_024639445.1 Gammaproteobacteria bacterium | reverse complement strand
CAAGATAAGGTTTAGCCAACCATCTTGACCCCGAGTGATGCGCGGACACCCGTGAGGGTAGCCGTGAAGCGTTCACAGGGGAGATCATAGGCTGGGTATTGAGCTGCGAAATGGGTCTAACTTCGAGGTGCCGATCCCGTTCCGTTGAGGAGAAAACAAAAAAGGGGTCAAGTCTTGACATATAGTATTTAGCTGACTATATAAAGGGATATGGTTAGGCCCTTACGAATTGAATATGACGATGCGGTGTACCACGTAATGAATCGTGGTCGAGGCAGGGTACTAACATTTCATGGCGAAGCCTATTATCAAGCCTATTTGCAGGGTATTGAAGAAGCGGATCAACGCTTCGGGTCACAATGTTTAGCGTATTGTTTGATGGGGAATCATTATCATTTGCTGATAAAAACACCACGAGGCAATTTGAGCCGAATCATGCGGCACATTGATGGACTGTATACCCAACGTTACAATCGCTTAAAAAAAACCGATGGACCGTTATTTCGAGGACGGTACAAAGCGATATTGATTGATGCGAATGAGTATTTGCTACAAGTAAGTCGGTACATACACCGCAATCCAATTGAAATGAAAAAGCCGCTGGTTAAACAACTGGAAAAATACCCGTGGTCGAGCTATTCAGCGTACATCAATCAAGGAAACTGTCCGAAGTGGTTATATCGGGAGGATGTTTATGATGAACTTTCGTCAAGACAACGATACGCAGCGTATCGGAGCTATGTGGAAGCGGGTAACAATGAGGAAACCACGCAATTCTATAGTAAAAGAATCCTGACACCTATTTGGGGAGATAAACAATTCAAAGATCGCGTATTATCAAGAGCAAAGCAATCAAAGACTGAGGTGGCGAAGCGATCGACGCGAAGTGTTGTGAGTCTAACTCAGATTGTAAAAACGGTAGGGCAATATTATGGAGTACCCACCAATCAAATTACGATTGCTACTCGAGGAAGAGGACCAAGAAATATTCCGCGTTGGATTGCGATGAAGCTCTGTCAGGATTATTCCGGCAAGACGTTAAATGAAATTGCAGGCCATTTCAATGTCAGTCATTACTGTACGGTATCGCAGACGATAGGTCGACTAAACAGAATATTAAAGGACGACAGGAATTTACAGAAGGAGTTGAATACTATAAGTCAAGATTTGACCCCTTAATTTGACCCCTTAATTGTATTCTTAATTGTACTGTCAACGCATTATCACGGACGCGGATATGCGGGAAATCACAGGCTTCTGTTTCGAGAACAGAACGGGTTTCACACCATCCGCAGTTCAACGACATTCTGGAATTGACTGACGACGTAATAGCACTCGACTTCAAGTTGCAACAGCGCGCAGTCGTCGGCGGTAACGAAATCTCTCAGTTCCTGATGTTTGCGCAGAAAGAGCTGCAACAGTTCGTCGCGCCGGGTCGGTTCGACTTCACTGACGGTGCCATGGGCGGATATGGCCACGGCTTCATGATAATCGACTGGCTTGTTGGTGCGATTGTCAATCAGCAGCGAGGCGACGGGATTCGCCAGCAGGTTCGCGTGTTTTTGAGTCGCGCGGTAGGTCGCGAACACGATCCGGCGCAAGTCAGGTGCGGCGGCGAAGGCCATCAAACTGGTGTAGGGTTGCCTGTCATGCTGTGTCGCCAGCACGCCCTGAGTCTGCGAGTCCAGTAGATTTCTGACCGTCTGTTGCTGTTGCGCTGGTGTTTTCATCGCAGTATCCGTCGTTTATATGAATAAATGGAGTCGACACCATTGTCGGCTTGTGCGCCATCGACGGTGCAGATTTTGTCAGTGATGAACTGGCTCTGATTATCGCATGCATTTGAATCAGCGTGGACTGTTTCAACAAGGCTTCGATGCAGACGAACATGTATCCGCACGATGACGGTGCTTAATTGCATAATGGTTAGCCAATATTAAATTCGCACTTTCCCTGTCAGCCAGATTTGATGTAGGTCTGCTGCATACTCAACAACAGACCCTCGAGTTTATTCAACGTAGTGGCATCTACGGTACCTTTCGGACCTTCAGCACGAACAATAACAGCTCCCGCTTGCATATTGCATATTCTGGCCGAACGTGAACGCTGATTCTGGCGCATCGTGAACACCTATTCTGATTGATCATGAACACCAATTCTGGTGTGATCGTGAACACATTTTCCGGTTTTCCAGAATCAGTGTTCACGATGAAGCAGAATCTTTTCTACGCATGGTTTATTCATTGCTAACCTGCCCGATTTTTATCGGGGATGGTGATGCCAACGAAGAGACTATCAATGCGACAATTACGAGAACTATTACATCTGCGCCTGCAAGCCGAGCTGAGCATGCGGCAGATCAAAGACAGCCTGAGGATCAGCCTGGGTGCGGTCCAGAAAGTCATCAGCCAAGCCGAAGCCCAGGGACTCAGCTGGGCCGCCATCGAGCAACTGGATGATCAACAACTCGCCCGGCGGTTTTACCCCGAAGCCGATACGCGGGTATCGGCTGCCTTACAGCTACCCGACTGGGTTGAGGTGCATCAGGAACTCAGACGCAAAGGCGTGACCAAGCATTTACTGTGGGAAGAGTATACGCAAGTCTATCCCAATAGCAGCTACAGCTATCCGCAGTATTGCTTCCTGTATCAGGCCTGGCTGAAGAAACAGAAGCGCTCCATGCGTCAGACCCACAAGGCCGGCGACAAGCTGTTTGTGGATTATGCCGGGCAAACGGTGCCCATTGTGCAAGCGGACACTGGCGAGGTACGTTTTGCACAGATCTTTGTAGCGGTGCTGGGGGCATCCAATTACACTTACTGCGAAGCCAATTATGATTTATGGGTGTCCATAATTGTTGATTGTTGTCTTTGTCACAAAGTGATGTCGGTGCCACGCGTCAAGCGTTTCTTCGGCCGGTATGTGACTCGGGCGCTGGTCATCGAGTCAAATCAAATAGGTGATGTGCGAATGTGATAGCCGTACTTTTGTTATGGTGGCGTGTCATACTGGACTTCTGATAGAGCTTGGATATGCAATCTGTTAATCGATCATTGATTGGCTGGAGAGAGTGGGTGTGCTTGCCCGGGCTTAGCATTGCTCGCCTGAAGGCAAAGATTGATACGGGGGCCAGGACGTCCTGCCTACACGCCTTCAAGCTGCAGCAATATCATGTCGATGGACAGTTAATGGTCAGTTTTGTTATTCAAGCATGCCTATCACGGTTCAGGCGAGTCTTCGCGTCCGTAAGCTTGCTCTTCACTCAAACAGTAGCTATGGCTACGCTTTTCGCTCCAGAGCGGCGCTTACGAACACGAATCCTGCGCCTGCTTCCGTGATCCTGGTGAGAAATGCGGGCTAGTGTCTTATTCCTGCTGCTTGTCATCAATCCCATCGTGGCTTTCGCCGGACCCGCGATCGATATCGAGATAAAAGGGCTTGATCGCACATATCGCACTAATGTGCTGAATTATCTTGATCTTGAGAAACGCAAGGACGACGAAAATCTCACCGTTACCTGGCTCAAGCGCCTGCACGCCAAAGCACCAGATCAGATACGCGTCGCATTGACGCCCTTCGGCTACTACAATCCCGAAATTGAAGGATCATTGACCGAGAAAAACGGCAAGTGGTTTGCCGTCTATGTGGTGGATGTCGGTCCCCCTGTAAAGATCTCCAAGGCCGATGTCCGCTTGATCGGCGCCGGTGCGAAGGAGCCTATTCTCCAACAAGCGGTAGCCGCATTTCCCCTCAAGGTTGGCGACGTACTCGACCACCAAAGCTACGAACAGGGCAAGACTGCGATCATCGAGGCGGTGTCCGGCTTGGGGTATGTCAAGGTCAAACCCGAAAAGGCGCGGGTCAGGGTCGATAAAGAAACCAACCAGGCCGAGATCGAATTGACGATCGACACCGGACCCCGTTACTACTTCGGTGAGGTCAGGATGCAGCAGGATTTTCTCGACAAGGACCTGGTCCAGGA
>JAHEIJ010000241.1 GCA_024639445.1 Gammaproteobacteria bacterium | reverse complement strand
TCATCAACAATCACGATCGCGGATTCCTCATCCTTGCCGCTCCAGACCGAGAACCAGACCTCATCACCCGCTTTGTTGTACTCAGGCTGAACGACACGTTTCGGTCCTTCACCCTTGATACCGGCCCACTCGGCAATCGGCAACACTTCAAAGCCCTTGTCGAGATTGTCGACGTCATACACTGCGACGCTCTGACTGATCTTAACGTCCGGGTTCAACGGTGAGTCCACCCACAGGTTTTTGGATTTCGGATGGGATTTCACGAACAACGAGCCGCCGCCCTGGCCCTTAAGCGTACGCACCACTTTCCAGGCATGGTCCTTGTGTTTCAACGGATCCGTGCCAATCACGGTCACATTCTCGTTACCCAGTGCGCTGGTCACCCAGACCGGCCCGTACTTAGGATCATTCAGGTTGGCACCACGACCCGGGTGTGGGATCTCGGTGACATCGACCATGGCCGTCAGCGTGTCTTCCTTCGAGTCGATGACCGCAATCTTGTTCGACTTGTTGGCTGCCGTCAGGAAGTAACGGTGGGTGGAATCCCAACCACCATCATGCAGAAAACGCGCTGCACCAATGGTGGTCACTTTGAGGTTGTCAACGTCCTCGTAGTTGACCATCAGCACCTTGCCGGTTTCCTTCACATTGACGATAAACTCGGGATGCTCATGCGAAGCCACGATGGCTGCAACACGCGGTTCCGGATGATATTCCTGGGTATCGACCGTGTAGCCACGGGTGGAAACGATTTTCATGGGTTCCAGGGTGTCGCCATCCATGATCACGTACTGCGGCGGCCAGTAGGAACCGGCAATGGCGTACTTGTCTTCATAGCCCTTGTACTTGGACGTCTCCACGGAACGCGCCTCGAGTCCGATCTTGATCTCGGCGACGTTATCAGGCTTCTTCATCCACAGGTCGATGAGGTTGATCTTGGCATCCCGCCCGATCACGAACAGGTAACGGCCCGACGTTGAATAGCGCGAGATATGCACCGCGTAACCGGTGTCGACGACATTGACGATTTCTTTGGTATCACCATCAATGAGTGCAATCTGACCGGTATCACGCAGGGTCACCGAGAATATATTCTCGATATTGTAATCGTTCATCTTCTTCTTGGGACGTTTCTTGGGATCGACCAGCACCTTCCAGGTCGCCTTCATCTCCTTCATACCGAACTCGGGCGGTATTGGTGGCTCATGCTGCAGGTACTTCGCCATGAGAGCCACTTCATCGGCAGTGAGATCGCCCGATGTGCCCCAGTTCGGCATGCCGGCCGGAGAGCCGTAATCAATAAACACCTTCAGGTAGTCGGTACCCTTGCCAAGGGTAATATCCGGCGTCAATGGCTTGCCGGTCGCGCCCTTGCGCAGAACCCCGTGACAACCGGCACAGCGTTCAAAATAGATCTTTTTTGCCTTGGCAAATTCCGCCTCTGTCAGCGCCGGGGCGCCGGGTGTCACCACATCTTTTGATTCGAGGTGCTCTGGAACAGGTGCGCCCTTATAGCGCATTTCTCCCGGCGTCGTTCCCGGGTGTTCGGAATCATCCTTGGCACTTACAGCAAACGTGGCGAACAAAAGCACACCAATAACCGCGATACGCGAAACTGCTGATATCTCCATTTTTCTCTACCCCTATTGTCAGGTTCACTTACCGAACGCATCCTACATAGATCAGGATTGTGGGCCTTGATCTATGTCAACTGACCAGAAAAACAATACAGGCAAACATCAGGTTCCCAGAGGTTCTGTAGTTGTCGTCTTCGCCGCTCTGATACGATCCAGCGCCGCCTTGCTTTTCTCTCTTCTGATGCGTTTTTCGGATAAGGGCGGACAACGATGATCATCCCAGTAGGTCACCTGGCAATCCAGGCAGTAGTGACACTCGTTGGGATTGATCTCGCCGGTTGGCCGGATGGCCTGTACTTCACACTCCTTGGCACAGATCTGGCATGGTCGGCCGCACTCCTTGCGCCGCCGCAGCCAGTCGAAAATTCGCAGCGGTGCCGGAATCGCCAGGGCCGCCCCGAGTGGACATAGGTATTTGCAGAAAAACTTGCGATTGAATACGCCGATCACAAGCAGTGCAAGGGCGTAAGCAAGCAAAACACCCTCCCTGTTAAAGCGCATAACAATTGCCGTTTTGAACGGTTCCACCTCGGCGGCCATGGCTGCATAACCGATGCTTTGCAGGGACAGTCCGAACAACGCCACAAAGATAACGTATTTCAATGCCATCAAGCGTTCGTGGACAACAGCGGGAAAGTGATACTCTGGAATTTTCAAGCGCTGTGCGATCTTATGAATCAATTCCTGCAGGGCACCAAACGGACACAGCCAGCCGCAATACACGCCGCGCCCCCACAACAGCAGCGTCAGCGCCACAAACCCCCACAGGACAAATATCAGCGGGTCGACCAGAAACGCTTCCCAGCTGAACTGGTGCAGAACGGCATTGATGAAGGTCAGCACATGAATAACTGAAAGCTGGGCCAGGCTGTACCAGCCGATAAAAAACAGGGTAAATAGCAGGTAGCCGGTACGAATATACTTCAGCAACTTCGGCCGGCTGGTCAGCCAGTCTTGGAACAGCAGGATGAAAACCAGAATGCCGAGCGCGGCAGACAACACGGCGATCTGCCACACGCGCTCCTGCCAGACAGACACCCAGAAGGGCTCGCTCGTCTCACCCAACCACCAGGCCGGGGCTTGCTGATTTGCAGCCGGTTCAGCAGGACTGTCGGTCTGCACCGTCAATTCTGAAGCGCGGGCAGTCAACGGTATCCCGCGAGACTCCGCAACCTTCTTGACGGCCTTCATTACCGTTGCGTTCATGACCATCGCGGTAATGGTGGCGCCGGTAATCCCGTCGATGGTAACATACCCTTCGCGCTCCGCGCCGCCCAATTTTACCCGCTCGCGTACCGACACACCATGGTACTGATCAACATAGTGCTTCAGATCCGTCTCTGAGACCCCGGCGGCCAGAATAGGCTCGGAATGTTTCGTGATCTCAAGGCCGCTAATCCGGCCATCAGCACCAATGCCAACCAGTAAAGTAATCGGCTTGCCGGAATAAGCCGGAATGGGCGCGATATCAGTGGTACGCAATACATAGCCCAGCAGCTTCGCACCCTCATAGACCGGCGCGGCGAGCGGTTCGCCGGCAAATTCGCCGACACTATCCGCCCGCGGGAAATACTTCTGGGCCAGATCGTAAACAGGGGCAGCGCAGGCCGTGTTAATCGCCCCCATCATCAGCACTGCCCATACAGCGAGCCATGCTGTCGCCTCTATATAACGCCGGTGAAAAATATCGAATGAATGATTCATAATGTCTGCGTCTGGAATCCGGCAATAAAAATCCTCAGCAGCCTGCCCCAATGATTACCATTAATCAATAATTAAAATTCGACCGATCAGACTCCAAGCCGGCGCAGCTGTCCTTGATGCAAATCAAGCCGTCTGCCATGTTGTGCGTGATGGGCCCTCTTAGGGCTTGTTAACCCTGTGATACAATGAACCGGCCAGCAGTTAACGGACGATGGGACCGACTGTAAGACGGAGATGTGCAGCATGAGCAAAGCTATGGATATGTGCGCCCTTTCACTGTTTATCCTGACGCTCATTATCGCGGTGTTAGTGGCAGTTATGGCCGGTCCTACCAGCCCGCTGACCTGGTCCATGCTGGGGGTCCTGGTGCTGATACCCTTTGTTCGCAGGAAGTTCATGGATCGGGGGCGTATCGACTGGAAGGACGAGTACAGCGTCGGTATCGAGTCCATCGATCAGCAGCACAAAAAACTGATTAGCCTGATAAACATGCTGCAAACTACCGTGGATTATTCCACCGGCGAGAAATTCGAACGGGAATGCCTGGCGGCGGTGGTGGATTACACCAAGACCCACTTCGTCTATGAAGAAGGGCTCATGAGCAAATACGGCTATCCGGATTTCGAGGCACACAAGGCCCAACATCA
>JAHEIJ010000240.1 GCA_024639445.1 Gammaproteobacteria bacterium | reverse complement strand
CAAGCCAATAGAGCCAAATATGGCCCACCACCATTCCTGAAAAGATTTGGATAAATTAATCACAAATTTAGTTACCGCAGGCAGGTCGGCACCAAAACCGGCAAACAGTTTCTCAAATTCAGGAATAACAAAGATCATCAGAATGGCGGTAATTATAAAAGCCACCACAATGACCGCCGTGGGGTAGAACAAGGCCTTCTTGATTTTCGCCTTAATCGCTTCGGTTTTTTCTTTATAAGTGGCAACCTTGTCGAGGATACTGTCCAGAATACCCGCGTGTTCACCCGCCCGAACCAGGTTACAGAAGAGGTCGTCAAAATGTAATGGGTGCTTGGCGAGGGCCTCGGATAAATTACTCCCCCCCTCGATATCATTCTTGATAGATAACAACATGTCCGACATTCGTGGGTTGTCATGGCCGCGGCCGATGATATCAAAGGATTGCACCAGCGGTACGCCTGAAGTCATCATGGTCGCCAACTGGCGACTGAATATTGCTACATCCCCGGCCGCGATACTTTTACCCGCTGCGAATAAGGGTTTGGCTTTTTTTCTGACTTTATTGGGAATAATGCCCTGGCGTCGCAAACTGGCTTTCACCAGCGCGATATTAGCGCCGGTTGATTCACCTTTGACCTTCTGTCCCTTGCTGTCTTTGCCTTCCCAGCTAAAGGTGTTTTGCTTGAGTGCTTGCTGTGCCATCTGTTATTCCTTGGTTACTCGGTTGAGTTCATCCAGGCTGGTGATGCCGTCTTTGACTTTTCTCAGGCCTGATGTGCGCAGATCCGGAATACCTTCCTTTTGGGCCTGGTCCGCAAGCTGCATGGCATTGCCGTTTTCCATGATAATGCGTCCCATTTCCTCGGAGACAGGCATCACCTGGTAAATCCCGACACGGCCCTTGTAACCGCCGCTACACTGATCGCAGCCTTTGGGGCCGTAGATTTTCAGGCCGGCGGCGATATCCTGTTGGCTGAAACCTTCTTCCAGCAAGGCCTCTTTGGGAATATCCAGCAAATCCCTGCACTGACTGCACAGTCGACGGGCAAGACGCTGCGCAATGATCAGGTTCACGGAACCGGCAATGTTGTAGGGCGGTACCCCCATGTTGACCATACGGGTCAAGGTTTGAGGCGCGTCATTGGTATGCAAGGTGGACAAGACCATATGACCCGTCTGGGCCGCCTTGATGCCGATCTCGGCCGTTTCCAGGTCACGAATTTCCCCCACCAGGATGATGTCAGGGTCCTGGCGCAGGAAGGCGCGCAAGGCGGCTGGGAAGGTGAGTCCGACCTTGTTGTTAACGTTAACCTGGTTAACTCCGGGCAGGTTGATTTCCACCGGATCTTCGGCGGTAGAAATATTAACATCAGCCTGATTCAGGATATTGACACCGGTATACAGCGTCACGGTCTTACCGCTACCGGTTGGCCCGGTTACCAGCAACATCCCATAGGGTTTGTGGAGGGCCGTCATGAACAGTTCTTTTTGCTCGGGTTCAAAACCGAGCGCGTCCACCCCGAGCTTGGCACTGTTGGGATCAAGAATACGCAAGACGATTTTCTCACCGAACAGGGTGGGGCAGGTATTGACACGAAAATCGATGGCGCGGTTTTTTGACAGGTTTAACTTGATGCGTCCGTCCTGCGGTACTCGACGTTCCGAAATATCAAGCCGTGACATCACTTTCAGGCGGGCGGACAGCCGCGGTGCCATGCCAATCGGCGGCGCGGCAACTTCGCGCAGGACACCATCCTGACGAAAACGTACTCGATAGTTTTTTTCGTAGGGCTCGAAATGAATATCCGAGGCGCCCTTGTTAATGGCATCCAGCATCACTTTATTGACGAACCGTACCACTGGCGTGTCGTCGGCTTCAGATTCGGAGACATCACCCGCGGTAGCGACTGCATCCTCGTCGATAAATTCCACATCATCCAGATCGGCATCGGCGAGTGCCGACAGGCTGGTGTCGGCGGCCTCCAGGGCCTTGTCGATGACCCGGGCCAGTTTGTCATCTTGGACCAGGACCGCTTCGGCACTCATTCCCACATGGAACTTGATTTCATCCAGTGCCTGCAGGTTGGTGGGATCTGAAACGGCAATAAAAACCCGGTTACCGCGTTTGTAGAGTGGCAGGCTATGGTGTTTACGTATCAGGTTTTCGTTGACCAGCTTGACGATCTCCGGGTCGAGATCGACTGCATCAATATCGAGCAACGGTACGCCAAATTCTTCCGCGGCAGACTGGGCAATTTGGCGGCTACCCGCTATTTTTTTATCAACCAGATAGCTAACAAATGGGACTTTATTCCTGCTGGAGGCTTCATAGGCTTCCTGTGCCTGGGCGTCCGATATCAAACCGTCCTGGACGAGTTTTCGTGCAAGCCCACTAAATTGAATTTTTGAACCTGGCGTAGCCATATTTATATTTTCTTTATTTTCTTAACGGTTTTAGAAACTAAAACTTACCTAATAAGTACTATTATCGGCATATGTTGATAATTTTTTTAAACTTATTTAGCATTTTAGATTATTACACCATTACGTCAGAAATTAGTAGGTTAAATATTATCAGTTATTCGTAACTAATTGAAATAATTGATATTTAGTTATGGTAAAAAAATATTATGTTAAAAATATTCGCAGCCAAAAGCCCAAATAGCCTTAATTATTTTACTTGTTTTGTGACTTCGAGCTGCTGCAGCATATCTTGCGCCACCAGATTGCCCTCATCCAGTGACAGCGCTTTTTGATACATTTCAACGGCGAGTGGTGTTTTCCCCATGTTGAGCGCAGCATGTCCAAGCCCAACATATGCGGTAGGACGATGTGGTAACACTTCAGCTACGTTGAGGAAGTCTTGCGCTGCTTGTTGGGGACGACCCATATCCAGCAATAAAAGCCCACGGGTAATTCTGGCGATACTACTATCAGGATCATAGGTAATAATTTCGTTCATGCGGGTAAAACTTTCTTGTGGGTCTGTTTTGTAACAATAATTATATGCTAATGGCACAAATATCTTTGTGTAGTAGTCTAGTTTATAATCCAATTGAGTTGCGGTATTCAACGCGGCGACACAATCCTGCTCTATTAACTGGTCTTTCAGGCGTAACACGTCCTGACTATTCTTGAAATAGTGCGAGTAATAATAAACTGAATAAACCAATAACAAGGGGATGCAAACAGCCAGAATGATATTTGCACTCTTGGCCAGCTTATTTGAAAAGGTATATTTTTTACCATCCAGCCCCAGCATAATCCCGGCCAACACCCAGAACTCCATCGCCGAGGTGGGTCGGTGAAATGGGAAACTGACAAGGGCGTGCACACCGAATGCTATCAGCGCCAATAAGATCCCCATCGAATACAAACTGATTGATACCGATTTATTAAAGGTGTTTTTAGCCGCAAGCAGTAAAAGCCATAAGTAAAAAACCAGGAAAAACACTCCCCCCACAATACCGAGTTCAACAAAATCCTGCAGGAAATCATTATGCAGATTGACAAGGTATAAACTTTCAGTTGTCTCTGTTAGCGGTGCATTCGCAAACATGTATTTGCGGTAACCCAGCATAAAAGCACCATGGCCGAGTCCGGCCGCAGGTGAGTCCGCAAAAGCTGCTGCAGCATTTGCATATGATTTTAAACGAATATGAATGCTTGAGTTCATGGTAAATTTGTCATCTGTTCGGATACTCGTATCAGGGCCCGGGATGACAAAAAACAGCACAACGATGCTTATGGCTAGCGCCAGTGGTAGTTTGCGTTGTTTAATGCGACTGTTAACATGCCTTCGGATTGACTGATTTTTGATTAACAGGTAGCAAAGTACCAGGAAAGCAACCGTGATTGCGAGCCAACTGCCACGTGAATAAGTATTTAACAAATAGGCAAGATTAATTCCCAAGCCAATACTGGCTAACAAGTATCCAGCGCGCTTGTCTATAGTGAAAAAAAGAAACAGCGATAATGGCACGATAAGATCA
>JAHEIJ010000239.1 GCA_024639445.1 Gammaproteobacteria bacterium | reverse complement strand
GATAGATTAATTTTTTGTAAAAAGAGGGCCAGAGTGCATTAAAACCTCTAAACAGGTTGACCTCAGAACCTCTTCGGTTTTGTAATTAACAGGGTCGGAGTGATTTTATTTTTGTGGATCAGGATAATGCCGGCGTAAAGTGGCTGCGGTGACATCTAACGGTTGGGTGACTCAAGCTCAAGCTTCAGCGACAGGAACTCCTTGAGATCCGTCAACGAGATTATGCCAATCAGCCGTTGGTCTTCCACCACCATAAACCGGGAGCTGGCATTCGGCTGGGTCATCAATGACAGGACCTGCATGGCATCGGTATCAGGAGAAACGGTGTTATCTGCGGAACAGGGACTTGTCAGTTCACCGACGGTGCGATCGGACCATTGCTCTTGCGGCACCGCCTTTACCTCGCGGGTGGTAATGCAACCAAGAAGGCGGGAATTCTCGATGACTGGAAACATTTTGAAGTGATGTCGATAGATATAATCCTGCACCAGCTGTTCAATGGAGAGTGAAGGGGGCACCGTCAAGGGTTGAGATGTCATGAAGCGACGAATCGGTTGATCTTGCAACGCCTCCTGTAAGAGGACCTGTTTAAAAGAAGCCGCTGCCGTGACTCGCAGAAACACGCCGATGAGAAACCACCACATGCCGGCGATAAAAATACCCTGCAGTACCCACAGCACACCCAGTATCATCATTACTAACCCGAACCCCGATCCGATCTGGCTGGCAATGCGGGTAGCGCTGCGCAGGTTCTTCTTCCAGGCCCAGAGCGCGGCGCGGAGCATGCGACCGCCATCCAGCGGAAAGGCTGGCACAAGGTTGAAGATCGCCAGGATGGTGTTCAGGTATGCCAGGTAATACGTGACACCTATAATAAAGACGGACCACTCGTTTGCCGTGGCCAGAAGATGTACTTGATAAAAAACAAACGCCAGCAGGAAACTTGCCAGCGGGCCGGCAATGGCTATCAGGAACTCGGACTTGGGTGTTGCTGGTTCTTTTTCCATTTCAGCAATGCCGCCGAAGATGAACAACGTAATCCCGCGAATGTTCAGACCATAGTGACGGGCGACGAGCGAATGGGAAAACTCGTGGAACACAATGGAGAAGAAGATACCTGCGGCGCCGGTGATTCCCATCCACCAATACATCTCACGTGACAGGCCGGGATAGCTTTGCGGAAACAGGCCAGCCGCGAGCGTCCAGGTGATGAGCAGTGCAATCAGCAGCCAGCTCAGATCGAGTTTGACCTGGAAACCGAAGAGCCGAAAAAGCGGCAATTGCCGTGGAGTCATGGCATCTCTCTTGTTGTGATATTTGAGGTCAAAGTAAAAACTATTTAATTCTCTCGAAATCCATTTAAGAAATTAACCGTCAAGGTATCGGCTAGGTCTTGCACGGAGTCTATGCCGGCAATATCCAGTTTGCGCGTCAAAGCCAGAAGACAAATACCGTGAATGCCACTCCACAAGGCGCGGGCGGCCTGGGCAATTTCCCTGTCGGATTTGTTTTTCCCCAACGGCCTTAAGGCGTTTTCAACCAGGGCGAACATTTGTTGGACTTGCTGTTGAAATGGTGCAGGCAGCACGAAATCATCCTCCAGTACGTGCTCGTAGATCATGCTCCAACGCGCCGTATTGTTTGAGGCAAATTCGATATAGGTGTGACTCAGTGCCAGGATGCAGGCTTCCGGCTTCTTGGGCTTTGCGGACACCCGTTCCATTTCCTGGTAGAGCTGGGAGAGGGTGCGATCGTTGACCTGCAGAATGAGGTCATCCAGGTTTCTAAATACCAGGTACAGGGTTCCCACGGTATAGCCGATTTTGGACGCGACTTTGCGGGCCGACAGGCCTGAAAGGCCCTCCTGGCTGGCGATAGCCTCGGCCGCTTCCAGGGCCATCAGGTGGATTTCTTCCCGGGTATGGTCACTGCGTCTTGCCAACTTGCTGTTCTCCCAATGTTTTTATTCTTCGTGTAGAAAATATCATAGCACATATTGAACATTGTTCAATTATGCGCTATAACTAAATTGAACAATGTTTAATATTTGACTGAAAATGAGACCTGGTGACGTAACCGGGATTTTTTAAGTCAGTTAATTGAACAGTGTTTAGTAAAGGGAAGGGTTATTAACTCATTGTATTAATAGAGAAAAGGAGAGGACCATGAAACGTACATTTTTGATGTGGTTAAGCAGCTTGCTGCTGATTGTTGGGGGGCTGTATGGGCCTGTGACGCAGGCTGCCGGGCTATTAACGCCCACGGATGGCAGTTTGCCGGCCTTGTCGATCAAGAAGCACCAGGTTCAGGTGACTATCGAGGATGGCTATGCCATTACGCAAGTGGATCAGGTGTTCCATAATCCCCATGCGCGGGATCTGGAAGCCCGGTATTCGTTTCCGGTGCCCGAAAAAGGTTCGGTGGCGGAGTTTACCCTGTGGATTGACGGCAAACCGGTGACCGGCGAAGTACTTGAAAAGCAGGAAGCCCGCAAGGTCTATGAAGAAGAGAAGGCCGCCGGGCGGGATGCGGGTTTAACCGAGAAAGACAGTTACAAGACCTTTGAGGTGAGTGTCTCACCGGTGCGGGCCGGTCAGGATACCCGCATCCGGTTGGTCTACCTGCAGCCGGCGCATATCGATACCGGGATTGGGCGCTACGTGTACCCGCTGGAGGAAGGGGGCGTGGATGAACGTAAACTGGCCTTCTGGACAGCCAACGACAAGGTGATGGAACAGTTCAGTTTTAAGCTTAATCTTAAATCTGCCTATCCCGTCGATGCGGTGCGCGTGCCGAACGAACCGAGTGCCCAAGTGGCTCAGGGTGCCAAGGGTGAATGGAACGTACACATTGGTAATCGACCCACTGCGCCAATCAGTAAAGCCAATCCCGCACAAGGGACACAAGGCGAGGAAACACCCGCTAAGATGCAAAACGGCTTACCGGTCTACACGCTCGACAAGGATCTGGTGGTGTACTGGCGCCACAAGGAAGGTCTGCCGGGTTCGGTCGATATGATTGCGCACAAACCGGATGCGGCAAAGCGGGGTACCTTCATGCTGGTGGTTACACCGGGGGATGATCTGAAACCGATTAGCCAGGGTAAGGATTGGGTGTTCGTGCTGGATATTTCCGGTTCCATGCAAGGCAAATACGCCACCCTGGCCGATGGCGTGAAGCGCGCTTTGAGTAAAATGCGTGCCGATGATCGGTTTCGGATTGTGTTGTTCAATAACACCGCACATGAACTGACCTCGGGTTACGTTAACGCCACGCCTGAGAATATCAAACACTACGCCGATGCCGTGGCTGGCGTGACTCCCGACAACGGAACCAATCTGTTTTCCGGCGTCAAGATGGGGTTGAACGCGTTGGATGCTGATCGGACCAGTGCCATTGTGCTGGTAACGGACGGTGTAGCCAATGTAGGTGAGACCCAGCAACGCAAGTTTATTGAGTTGCTCAAGCAACGGGATGTGCGTCTGTTTACCGCCGTCATGGGTAACAGTGCCAACCGACCCTTGTTGGATGCCATGACCAAAGCCTCGAACGGGTTTGCCGTGAGTGTTTCCAACAGCGATGACATTGTGGGACAGATTTTGACCATGTCTTCCAAAGTCACACACGAGGCTCTGCATGGTGTGAAGCTGAAGATTAAGGGCGTGAAGACGGCCGAGCTGGAACCACAGCAGATTGGTAGTCTGTATCGGGGCCAGCAACTGGTGGTGTTCGGGCACTACTGGGGTGACGGTCCTGCCGATGTCAGCCTGAGCGGGAAGATATCGGGTCAACCCGTGAACTATCGTACCAGCTTTAATTTTCCATCCACCGCACAGGAGAATCCTGAAGTTGAGCGGTTGTGGGCGTTTGCTGCCATTGAAGGCATGATGGAAGATATCAACGACTTTGGTGAAAAGCCGGATATGAAACAAGCGGTGGTTGATCTGGGCGTGGAGTACGGTCTGGTGACCGATTACACCTCCATGGTCGTGGTG
>JAHEIJ010000238.1 GCA_024639445.1 Gammaproteobacteria bacterium | reverse complement strand
CTCCGTGAGTTGACCACACGCTTTAGCAAGACACGTCCCTTGCAGGGAATTCGCATGAGTGGTTGTCTGCACATCACCACAGAAACCGCTAATCTCGCCCGAACTCTGAAGACAGCAGGCGCTGAGCTGGTACTCTGCGCCAGCAACCCATTGAGTACCCAGGACGATGTGGCTGCCGCCCTGGTGGAACATTATAAAATTCCTGTTTATGCCATTCGTGGCGAAAGCACGGAAATCTACTATCAACACATCAATGCCGCATTGGATCACCAGCCGGTGATCACCATGGATGATGGCGCGGATCTTGTCAGTGAAATCCACAAGCACCGTACTGACCTGATAACAAACATGCTGGGAGGCACCGAGGAAACCACCACCGGCGTAATTCGTCTACGCGCGATGGCAAAAGATGGGGCACTGAAATTCCCGGTTATTGCCGTTAATGATGCGATGACCAAACATTTATTTGATAATCGTTATGGTACCGGTCAGAGCACATTGGACGGTGTCATCCGGGCAACGAATATATTACTTGCAGGTAAAACCCTGAGTGTAGTGGGATATGGCTGGTGTGGCCGGGGCATTGCCATGCGCGCCAAAGGTCATGGTGCCAATGTCATTATCACCGAGGTTGAACCCTTACGGGCATTGGAAGCGGCAATGGATGGCTACCGTGTCATGCCGCTATTTGAAGCGGCCGGCCAATCAGACTTCATTATCACTGCCACGGGTGATAAACACGTGATCGACCAGATGCACCTTGAGAACATGAAAGATGGTTGTGTGCTGGCGAATTCAGGCCACTTTAATGTTGAGATCAATATTCCCGCGCTGGAAGCGATGAGTGTTAACAAGCATCGACCCCGCCCATCGGTCGATGAATATACTCTTAATGATGGCCGTAAAATCCGCCTCCTTGCCGAAGGACGCCTCGTAAATCTTGCTGCAGCAGAAGGTCACCCCTCAACGGTAATGGACATGAGCTTTGCCAACCAGGTGCTGTGTGCCATTCACCTGGTTACCCAACACGAAACATTGACTAACCAGGTCCATACTGTTCCTCCTACAATCGACCAGGAAGTGGCACGACTCAAATTGGCCGCCATGAACATGCAAATAGACGCCCTTACCGCAGAACAGCAACAATATCTGTCTTCATGGAAAGAAGGGACCTGACTAATGGCGACCCGCAACCTCTCATGAAAACCACAGTCAAACACATGATTGCCGATATTGAAAGTGAAGTGGCATTTACCCGTCATTTGATCGGTAAAAACAAGCTGGCGCCGGAAGTCATGGAAGCTATGCGTCAAACACCACGCGAAGATTTCGTACCGGAAAACCTAAAACCCTATGCCTACGATAATGGCCCCTTGCCTATCGGTGATGGGCAAACCATATCACAACCTTATATCGTGGCACTGATGACTGATCTTTTGCATCCAGAGCGGTCGCATTGCGTGTTGGAAGTAGGAACTGGCTCAGGTTATCAAACTGCCATATTGTCACAACTGGTAAAGAAGGTTTATACCGTTGAACTGATTAAAGAGCTGGGTGAAGTTGCGGCGGAACGTCTGAGCCGTTTGCACTATCAGAATATCGAAACCCGCATAGGTAACGGATATCTCGGCTGGCCGGAGCATGCACCCTATGATGCCATTATTGTCACAGCGGCTGCATCGCATATTCCCCCCGCACTCATCCAGCAACTAAGACCCGGCGGTCGAATGGTGATACCTGTTGGATTACCTTACATGCATCAGGAACTCATGCTGATCGAAAAGGACGAAGAGGAAAATACGCATGTCAAGGATATACTTGGAGTGGCTTTTGTCCCCCTGCAAGAAAGCGATTCATAAAACCTGTATTAAGATACCACAATCCAATCTATCGATATTACTACTGATGCCGCACCTTGTTGTTTCTGCCTGTCATGAGGCGCCATAAATAGCCACTGGGGTGCTCTTCGCCGGTTTGAATGTAGCTCAGGACATTTTGATTCCCGCTTATCCATTCCATCATGGAATGGGCTCCAGCCAGTCCACAAAATAAAACACGATCCCCGGGAAATATCTTTGTATCGTCGTCAGGAAGAAGCATTTGCCGGTCGCTACGGTCACAGAATAAGGGGATACAAGCCAACGTTTCTTCCCGGTTGCGAGGATCACGGTAAAGTTGCCAGAGTTGAATACGCTCACGACTACGTGCGGCAGCATACATGGCCGGGGAGTCCTCCTCACTGATATTCAACTCCCATGTTACAGGTGCCTCTATATCAGTAATACCGCTTATACGACTTATCAGTTCATTTGCCCATTCATTCGACTGTTGCCGTGCTGCACGTAAAAATGCATCCAGCATTGGGCTTTGGATTAGCGCAAAAATCTTATGCCCGATTATGCTACCGCGTTGCATAATTAAATCCAGGTTTGCTGCCTGGAAAACCGCATCATTGTGCCGTGAGTTCTGACGGGCCACCATGAACAGGTCTGGATTGAGCTCTCTGGAAGTCATTAGGATGGACAGATTGTTACCATCATCATCGGTGCCTGCAACCACACCGACTGCGTCCTCGATCTCTGCCTGCTTTAATGTCACCGCTTCAGTACCCCGTCCAATAACGACATTACTGGGTGCGTCGGTTATGTCCGGCTTGGCCTCAATAATCCTGACCTCAACACTCTCTTTCCGCAGGCGTTCATGTACGGCCTTGCCAAATCGGCCGTAACCACAAATCACCCATTTACCGATAGGCGGAAACAAGGGATCGGTCAATGGTTCATGCGGCGCACTCGCCATCCACTCGTGCAACAAATAGGTGCCTGGTGAATGAAGGGCCATGGCCAAACGACCGGCAAAAATATCAAATGGGTTAATGATATGGTCGGTCCCGAATGAAGCAATATTTGCTTCGAAGTCGTGACTTTCTGCTCTGGCAACTGTTAATTGAGACGGATTTAACAGCTTGCTGGTAATCGCCACTCTCAGGTTTACCGCATCATTATTGGTCAATGCAATCACGCCAATACAATTTGGTAGTTTAAGCCCTGCCTCAATCAACGTATCGGGATGAACTGCATCTGCACACAAGCCAGGCACAAAATGTTTTAAGTCTTCCAGCTCCAGCGCATTAATACGTTCCTGGTCAATTTCCACTACCACCGCTCTCTTATCCACTTCAGTTAAAGCTTTCACCAGCATACTGCCGGTATCGCCATATCCACAGATTAGATAAAACGGCCCATTAATTCGTCGAATACTGCGTCGAAAGGCACTGCTGGTTAATAACTCACGAAAAGCCGGGTCCTGCATCGCCGACAACATGGAACCGATTGCATATAGCCAGGCAAAAACCGTTGCATAAATAGAGACAACCGTCCACATGCGTTGGGCATCGGTAAACGGATAAGGTATCTCACCAAACCCGATGGTGGTACCCATAAAACTGACAAAATAAAATGCATGAAAGAAATTCATGCGGTAGGGTTGTCCCTGATCATCCATACCCGGAATTAAAACAAATCCAAGTACCGAAACCGCATACACAATGATCAGGGCGATCAGTGGCGCATGCAGACGCCGTAAGAGAACAAAGACGATATTATTCATACCGGGTGGCTGATGCTTAGCGGCGAACCATTACCGTTTCAGTCACCAGCAGCACGACGGAGGTAACGTTTGCTAATACTGCACCACCAGATAATGAAACGATCGCGGCCATCGTATGAGGCGTCATTCCAGTCTCACTGACACGTTCTACCAACGCCCATACCACAGCCGCAACGATAAGTTGCGAATCAGCGACCAGGCTGGTTGCCAGTAATACCGCACCAATATGGGTGCGGTCACCGAACTTCAATACCGTGGCGATAACACTGACGACGATCGCCGCATATAATTCATACACATTATGATGCACGGGATCATCGATATCGCCGATAAAAAAACCGAAGTTAAGCGTTAACGCCAGCACAATAAAGAAAGCGAAAATAACTTTTTCCAGATTCATTGCAACCCTCCCAGGGAAAAAGTACAGGT
>JAHEIJ010000237.1:2352-4040 GCA_024639445.1 Gammaproteobacteria bacterium | reverse complement strand
GTGGAAACACTGAAACAGGTCGGGGTTGAGAATTTGTATCTGGATCTGGGGCATGTGGGAATTTATCGCGGCCTGGTGGATCAGGCCGGCCTGGATTCAGAGCAGGAAGCCATCCTGTTTGATGCCCTGCAACGCAAAGCCAAACCGGAAATCACCGATCTTCTTAATGACTGGTCATTGCCCAAGGCAGTTACGGACATGTTGACCAAGCTAATCGATCTAAACGGGGATGACTCGGTCTTGAGCGAAGCGCGCGGTGTGTTGAAAAAGGCGAGTCGTCCTGTACAGGATGCGCTGGATAATCTGCAACAAATTGCCGGGCAATTGCAGCGGCAGTTACCGGATCTTAGATTACATTACGACCTGGCCGAACTGCGGGGTTATCACTATCACACCGGTGCGGTATTCGCAGCTTATGTACCGGGACGTGGCCAGGCCATTGCACAAGGTGGTCGCTACGATGGTATTGGTCGAGCCTTTGGTCTGTCACGTCCGGCTACGGGGTTTAGCACGGATTTAAGAACCCTGGCGGTGCTCACACAACAGGCCGACGACAACCGTGTGGGAATACTGGCGCCCGCAAACGGCGACGCCCAGCTGCAATCAGTTGTACAGAAATTACGTGCCGCTGGGGAACGGGTAATTTTTGAATTGCCGGGTCAGCAGGGAGATGCGGCAGTATTGGGTTGTGACAGGCAATTAGTGAAAAATACTCAGGGATGGGAAGTTAAGCAGGTTTAATAATAAAGTTGGTAACACATCATGGGTAAAAGCGTAATCGTAATTGGCACTCAGTGGGGTGATGAAGGTAAGGGCAAGATTGTAGATCTGTTAACCGATCGTGCCAGCGCCGTAGTCCGATTTCAGGGTGGGCATAATGCCGGGCATACCCTGGTCATTGGCGATGAGAAAACCGTACTGCATCTAATCCCTTCAGGTGTGCTACGTGAAAATGTGCAGTGTTTGATCGGTAACGGGGTTGTGTTATCACCCGAAGCATTGCTGAAAGAACTGGCTATGCTGGAAGAGAATGGCGTACCGGCACGTGAGCGTCTGCGCATCAGTGAAGCCTGTCCATTAATCCTGCCATATCATGTTGCCCTGGATCATGCGCGTGAAAAAGCACGCGGCAAGAAAGCCATTGGCACCACCGGGCGCGGTATTGGTCCGGCTTATGAAGACAAGGTATCCCGTCGTGGTTTGCGCCTGGGCGATTTATTCCATCGTGAGCGCTTTGCCGCCAAGCTGGGCGAGGTACTGGATTATCATAATTTTGCCCTCCAGCATTACTTCAAGGCGGAGCCGGTGGATTTCAATCAGGTGCTGGACCAAACCCTGGCAATGCGGGATGAACTGGAACCGTTGGTGGCCGACGTGACTGAACTGCTGTATCAACATCAGCTGGCCGGCAATAACATCATGTTTGAAGGCGCGCAGGGTGCCTTGCTCGATATTGACCACGGTACCTATCCGTTTGTGACGTCTTCCAACACTACCGCGGGTGGTGCGGCTACCGGTAGTGGCATGGGCCCGCGTTATTTCGATTATGTTCTGGGGATTACCAAAGCCTATACCACACGTGTCGGTTCCGGTCCGTTTCCAACTGAACTGTATGATGGTGTGGAATTGCTGGATGTCGTCGGTGAGCATCTCGCCAAGCAAGGCCATGAGTTTGGTTCCACTACCGG
>JAHEIJ010000237.1:0-2252 GCA_024639445.1 Gammaproteobacteria bacterium | reverse complement strand
GGAAAACCAAAATTGTTGGCAACCAATAAAGAAGAATAATTACGACAAGTCAGGTGAGAAAAAATGAGCATTAATAATGAGTGCCTAACTAAGTATTGAGACCTAGAGTAGTTTTATAAAGTACTACCAGAGGAAAAAGCACGATGAGAACCTATCGGCATGCTGCATTAATCGTATTTGGGCTAGTCGGTGCTTTTGCTATGCAGAGTTGCGCCTATGGGCCCATGCAGGCACCAACCTCGGCGGGTATGGTGGTTTATACAAAAGGTGCACGTCAGCATACGGCAACGCTACAAATCGCCCAACCGCCGGCCGAGGTTTACGCCGGAATGCTTCGAGCATTAGCCAAGAGACCTGATTTGAAAGTGATTAATAATGACGAGAAGCGTTATCTGCTGGAAGTGACAAAGGACGGAAAGCGCCTCACGGGTCAGGCCACAGAACTTGATGCTAATTCGACCTTGTTTTTCCTCTGGGCCGATGCGGGAGAGAGCGGTCAGACAGGCCAGAACCTGGCGCTGGTTGCAATGCGAGAACTCTGTGCCGAACTTAAAATCGAGTGCAAGATGCAGGGTATGTAAATGTTCATACTGAACCGTTTATTCGTTTTCCTCATCATCTGTGCCAGCCTGTTGGCAGGCTGTGTGGGTGCGGCAACTCAAACAAAATCCCAGGATGTTACGGTGGCAAAAATCGGTGCAGAGGCAGCGAGCAAACCGGCGATCCAACGCCAACAGTTGGAGACGGAAATCATGCGTTATGGCGATCGGTATGCCGCGCGCATGTCGCTGGAGGCGGATCGCATCAGGGCGAAGGCAACCACCCCCGAATTACGCTGGTTTGCGGCCGGCTGGAAACTGGCATGTCAAACTGCCGTCGTCGATATCGCCGTGGGTCCCAATGCCGTGGAAAATCTGCTCGATATGATGGTCCTGGCCAGCTTGACGCGCCAGGAGCTTGAGACGTATTGGGTGCCTGAATTTCTCGGCGATGAACTTGGTCAGGGGCTGTTAAAGGCCTCCCGCATGCTGGAAGAGGAAATCTGGGAAGGGTCAAAACGGGTACTTACCCCCGAACAGCAAAATGATTTACGTAACTTGATCCAGGAATGGAACGAACAACATCCGGAGCAACACTATTTCTGGAGTATTCGCTTCGGCGGGTTCACCGACCAGCGGGCAATCGAGTTGCAACGCGTCGAGGAATCAGGCGGGCTATTAGGTGAAATATCCCAAACCCGTGAAACTGCCGTCGAGATCCAGAAGTTTGGCGAGCGTGTTATGTATTACATGCAACGCGCCCCAGGCCTGACACGACTGCAGGCCGAATTTGGATTGCGGGAAGTTTTTATTATGCCTGAAGTTATTCAGGTGCTCGATAACACCGAACGCCTTACCCGTTCGACAGAACGTTATGCGGCTATGATCGAGAAATTACCGGCAGAACGCGATGCCGCCATTGTTCAAATGTTTAATGAATTAAGTCGGGAGCGGGAAGAAGCGATTGCTCAACTCATGCTTCAACAGCGCGAGGCGATAAAGGCATTGTTAATTTCAGAGGAGTTGCATAGTGCGGTTGTGGACATTGGTAGCGAGGGTAAAGATATTGCCAACAAGACCTTTATGCGTGGTGCACTGCTGATTCTGCTCTGGGGTGTTGTCTTTCTTGGCGGCAGGGTTCTTTCCGATATTCTGATCCGTAAGCTTCACCGTAAGGAGTAAAATACGCATTAAACAAGTGGTAGCTTCGCCAGAAAGATTCAGGTCAAAAGCGAGGATTTCGGGTTCGCTGGGTTATCCACGGAAGTATATTGATGTTTAAAGTGCGGGCTGAATGAAGAGAGTAAGAATGGTGCCGAGGAGAGGACTTGAACCTCCACGGGGTTGCCCCCACTAGCACCTGAAGCTAGCGTGTCTACCAATTTCACCACCTCGGCATTAGGCCGCGCACTTTACCGATCCTCCAGTTTGTTGTCAAACATTATCCACTGCAGGGCGTCCTGCGTTACACTATTCGGGTTATGGCACGCTGTTGTGTCGGATTGGAACCAGATACCTATATGAGTAAGAAATCGCCTGCTGATCCCTACGCTGCACGGGAGGCCGAGAAATACGACAATCCCATCCCGAGCCGGGAATTCATCCTGCAACTGCTGGAAAATGAAGGTCGCCCGATGGGGCGCGAAGCCATTGCGGCATCACTGAAGTTGCGTGATGAAAACACGCTCGAAGCCCTGCGCCGTCGCTTGCGGG
>JAHEIJ010000236.1 GCA_024639445.1 Gammaproteobacteria bacterium | reverse complement strand
AAGGGTAAGGAAAAATCCACGCGTGGCGGTAACTTCCCGGCCAGTTCAACCTGGTGGCGACCAGCGGGTAATCCCAGCCATAAACCGTTACCCGGCGCCCGATAGACACTCTTCGCTGCTTGACCGTTAACCATTACCCGCGAGGGTAACCAATTTTGCGCATGTGATGGCAAAGGTACGGCAACCCGCTGCTGGGCATGAATTTCCATGCGAAGTTTTAACTGTTTCGGGCTGATCTCCAGCCGCAGCCTCGGTGACTGGGCACAGCTTGGCAAACAATCCGGCGCAGCCAGCAAGCGGGCTTTCAATTCTTTAAGCAGTGCAGGCGATGGGGGGTTATCGTTGAGTACCGGTGTAGATGCCAACGCTTGCTGCGGCATACTTGCCAGCAAACATGCCATGCCGAATAACATTAACGCGGCGGTCGAACTGAAAGGATTAGTAAATGAAACCCCTTTACCTCGCTGCAACACCATGCCAAACATCAGTGTGCCAAGCAAGATAACCAATAGCACGCGCAAAAAGTTCAACAGCATATTCACCGCCGGCGGCAACAGTACCAACCCCACCTCTTGCTGGCGTTCAACCGGTCCGTTCCAGCTCAGATGCACCTTTGACCATTGCCAGTGGGGCAAACCCGGCCCGGTTTGCACATTGGCGGCAGGATCGATTTGCGACAGGTTAATGGCCTTGTCATAGGATGACAGCGGTTCACTGCTATAGAAATCGGGCCGATAGGATTTCGGACTGACTTTCTTCCGCATTTCTCGCGGCGCTTCTTCCTCATACAAACTCATCAGCGGTGCTGGTACTACATCACCTGCTCTCGCTATGGACGGTGCCATGCTTTGCCAGGGACGCTCCAGCTGTGGATAAAGACCGATGCGAACCTGCTGCACGGCAAAGGGAATCACGATAAGCGCCAGACCCAATAAACTCAGGTTGCGATACCAGGTGACAACCAGGTGGAATTTCCCCTTGGGCACGACTCGCAACAGGGCAATGGCGATCAACACATTTACCCAAACGAACTGCGGTGCCAGATTCTGGTGCCAGATCAGGGTCAGGGTCAGCAATGCCACCAGACCCCAGCGCCAGTTCCACAAACGCAGGATCGCCAATGACAGGACCAGCACCATAAACAGATCCAACAGGGTCCAGCGTTGCAACCAGGTCTGCGGCACATTATCAACCCCGCTGGCAGAAAACAGCATCCAGCCTGGTGGCAGGTTCAGTTCGGCCGAGACGCGATGAAAGTCCTGTTCCCACCCGCTGGCTGGAATGCGACGAATACTTTCGGTGTAACGACTATCGGCACTGAGCTTGATGGTGCCGCGCCGCACTTCGATTCCTTTGCGGTCCGAACCCGGCAAGTGGGTGATGAATTGGGGGTCACCATCGATATCAACCCGTCCCAGCTCAATAGTTGGCTGGGTTTCCAGTCGCCAGCCTTGCGTCATGCTGCCGGTGATCTTGTCATGCACAGTATAACCCTTGCCGTTAAAGTCGAGCCAAAGATTGCGATGCAGGCTTAACTTATCCGGCTCCGGCTCCGGATCACCACGGCGAATGACTTTCAGATGCAAACTGTCATTCGGTTTCATCAGATAAGCGGGAAGAGATTGCCACCCTTCTGGCAAACTGGTTTGCCGCGGATCGATACTGATACCTTCCACTTCCACCAGGCGTAAATGATTCTGCGCAAGGAACACCCAGACTTCCTGCTCCGGCCAGGGGACAACTGCCGCAGGCAAATGTAAACTTGTGGTGTCCGCTGGCTGGCGCGCCTCAAGGCTAATTGTCCAGCGCCCAGGACGCACCTGCACCCGCAAACGCCCATCCGGCTCCAACCGAGCCGGCAAGCGGCTGTGCAAACTTAACGGGATCATGTTCTCTAACAACGCCCCATCCAGCTCTACTTCACGTTGGGTACCGGAGACATCGAATTGCAGGCGGGTCACCACCCGCAAGGGAATTTCGTCAATGACTTGCCGGAATACCTGCAATTCAAGTTTGTCACTCTGGTCCTGAGCTTTTTTGCCGGCATCCCGCTCATGTAACCAGAGACGGCCGTTCGCAGCCAGATCGGGAAACAGCACCCGTTTGTTATTAATCTTGAGAGAAACCAGGCCGGTGTTTGGCGGCACCTGTAAGGCTTCCGGCAGACTGTCCCAGTTAAATTCACCGCTGATGCGATACCGGCCAGGCTTGAGCTTGATGGCGGGGTGTTGTTGTCGTGCTACGACCAAAGCTGACTTGTCATTCAATCTGACTGATTGGGGCCAATGCTTCTCGTTACCTGGCAGGGAAATCCAGGCTTCTTGGTATACCTGCCACTGTTGGGTGAAACGTCCCTGCTTGTTGGTCAGTTCCAGTTTCAATTCAGATGGCCAGGCACAGGTACGTTGCTTGTGATTGGTATAGACAAACGGACATTGATAATCGGTCTCACCATACAATACCCAGTCAGTCCAGGGTTTTAATGGTTCGGGCACATCCGTGGGGGCTAGGGGCTGGGAAAATATACTTATATTGAAAACAAGGAGTACAACTAAACCAGTTAGACGTTTCATTATTTTTTCTCTTATAAGTCCGATGGGTTGATAGCTTGCAGACACGACCCTTGTAAAAATAATTAATATGGAAAATGACTCGCTACAAATAACAAACTCCCCCACTGTATTCGGGGTTTAAACCAGTTAATTGCTCTGAGTGACGCATGCAGCGTTAAGAAATAACAAATCCGGTGCACATACACACGTACACCCATCACAAATGGCCGCATTCTGACTGTAAAATCATCACACAGTACATGCAGGCGCTGATCACAGCATTGCTGTGGAAGGAAGGCGGCTTCACCCAAATCCCTGGCGGTTATTATTCAGGTTATGAACAAAGCCTAGCCCCGTTGCAGAAGAACTGCAACGGAGAAGCTTGGCAAAAAAGTCGTGGGGAACTTTATACTGGTTGAACGTTAGTTGCCTGCATACCTTTCGGGCCTTTTTCCGCCTCGTAAGTCACTGCTTGACCTTCGTTCAAGGTTTTGTAACCGCCACTTTGAATTGCTGAATAATGTACAAATACATCTTCACTACCATCTTCAGGTGCAATAAAACCGAAACCCTTGGAATTATTGAACCACTTTACTGTGCCGTTCAGCATGTCTCCACCCTCGTGTATATCATTTTTGGAAATATTACAGTTACTGCTTTCCAGTAGGGGAAGTTGCATTGAAAGTCTGGCAGACTTTGAAACTCGCCACTGATTGAAAAACAATACTTGACAGTATAGCCAAACAATTATCCGAATAAACTGTTTTTTATTCAATTTTATGAAAATCTTGGCGTTAATATTATGAGATTATTAACATCCATTAATATAAAGCGCTGGCATGTGAATACCGCATTGGCCAATAATGTCATCCAATGAAACCCCATCAAATCGAAGCCTTTAATCTTGCGCCGGGTCGCATCCTGGCACGCAAGTATGAAGTGCTCAGCCTGCTTGGTGCCGGCTGGGAAGGAGAAGTGTATTTGATCCGTGAAGTTGCCACGGGTATCGAACGTACCGCCAAACTGTTCTTTCCACAACGTAATGAACGGGACAAGAATGCCCTGTTCTATGCAAAAAAACTTCACAAGTTGCGCCACTGTCCAATCGTGATTCAATACAGTGCACGCGACAGTATCACCGTGCGGGGTGAACCTGTCACGCTGCTGATTTCTGAATACGTCGAAGGCGAGTTGCTAAGCCAGTTCATCGCGCGCCAACGAGGCAAGCGCTTGACCGCATATCAATCCTTGCATCTGTTACATGCCCTGGCCTGTGGCATGGAAAATATTCATGCCATGGGGGAATATCACGGCGACCTCCACTCCGACAATATCATCGTGCAGCGTTATGGTTTGAAGTTTGAACTGAAACTGGTGGACCTGTTCCATCTTGGTGCGCCGAAAAAAGAATACATTCATACCGATACAGTCGACATGATTCATATCCTGTATGAGGCCCTGGGAGGACAGAAATATTACACTCAACAGCCCCCGGAAATTAAAGCCATCATCAACGGCCTTAA